>CALMAB010000051.1 GCA_937858325.1 uncultured Acetobacteraceae bacterium | reverse complement strand
CATCAACGCGGTGCGGGACGCCCTGGCCGCCCAGTTCGCCGCTTTCCCGGACCTGCCGCGCCGCCCGCTCGGCTTCTCCTCGGCCTGCTACCTCGAAGCGCACATCGAGCAGGGGCCGATGCTGGAGGCGGCGGAGGTCCCCGTGGGCATCGTCACCGACTTCCAGGGCAAGACCACCTGGCGGCCATGATCTTCATCCCATGCCGCGGCGGCGAAAGCCACGTGGAGCACGAATGGGCGGAGCCTGCCCACGTCACGGCGGGAGCCGCCGTGCTGGCGGAAACGGTCCGGAACCTGGTGGAAGGGGAGCAGGAGAATGGAGGCTGAGGTGATCGACATGGCCGATCTGCCCGTGCAGCTGCCGGAGGCGCCCGTGAGCGCCGCGGCGGCCCGAGCACGCTTCTTCGATTCGGGTAACGCCTTCAACATCAAGCTTCCGCCCGTTCCTGTCCGGGAGTTCGGCGCCGTGTTTCAGCGGGCCAGCGACGCAGCGGCATCTACAGGCCTTTACGCCTGCGACGGGGGCGACGCGATGCGCTGCCCCTTTCCGGCGACCACGCCGCTGACGCTCGCGAGCTATGCCCGCATCCGCGCGGGTGAACGCCTCGATCACCAGCCGCGCGCCACCGCCGCCCTGTTCTAAGTCCTCCGTGGCAGCGGCGCCGTGGAATGCGGCTCGGACCGCCTCGCGTGGGGCGCCGGCGACGTGTTCCTGCTGCCAGGCGGCGGAGCAGTCATCCTGCGCGCGGAGCATGACGCGCTGCTCTGGCTGGTGAGCAACGAACCCATGCTGGCGCTGGACGGCTCGCTGCCCGGCCCGGCGCCGCTGCCCGCGGTGCACTACCCGGCTTCCGAGATCGAGCGCCAGCTTGCCATCTTGTCCGGCACGCGGAGCAACGCGTCCAGCTCCGGCCTGGCGCTCATCTTCATCGTCCAGGACGGCGGCCTGCACTACCATGCGCGCACGATGGGTTTCGAGTTCCTCGGATAGGCCGCCGGTTGCCTCGGCGGCGCGCGGTTGCCATGGTGGAGGACGGGGCCGGACCGGCCCACGCCATCGGAAAGGCCTGAACGCGATGCCCACCCTGTCCCGCCGACGCTTCAACGCCGCGGCGCTGGCCTCCACCCTTGCCGCCCCGGCCTTGGCCTCGGCTGAAAACAAGGCAGCCAAGGTTGCGCTGCTGCTCTCCGGCGTGATCGCCGACGGCGGCTGGGGACAGCTCGCCTACGAGGGCCTCAAGTCGCTCGACAATAGGCCCGGCTTCAAAACCGCCTATGCGGAGAACATCAGCCAGGCCCAGATCCCGCAGGTGGCGCGCGGCTACGCGGATGACGGCTATGACTTGGTCATCGGCCACGGCTTCGAGTTCGGCAGCCCCCTGCTCGATGTCGCGCCCGATTACCCGCAGGCCAGCTTCCTCGTGTCCTCCTTCCAGCCGCAGCCGAAGGTGCCGGGCAACATCCTTTACGCCGACCTCGCCTATTTCGACGCTGCCTATGCGGCGGGTGCCTTGGCCGCCCTGATCTCGGAGAAGAAGCAGGCGGTCGGCTTCGTGGGCGGCGGCGACAACCCGACCCAGCAGCGGATGAGCCGGGCCTTCGTCGCCGCAGCCGAACGGACGCAGCCGGGCCTCAAGGGCGTGAGCATCGTGACGGGCGACTACAACAACGCCGCCAAGGGCCGGGAAACCGCACTCACCATGATCGGCAACGGCGCCGACGTGATCTGGCATGCGGCCGACGTCACCGGCCTCGGCGCGATCCAGGGCGCGGTCGCCAGGGACGTCAAGGTGCTCGGCTGCTACTCGGACCAGACGAGCCTCGCGCCCAACAACATGGGCACCAGCTTCGAGATGAACCTGGCCGGCATGGTCGTGACCCAGGCCATGGCGGTCGCGGGTGGGACGTTCAAGGGCGGCACGGAGTGGAGGCCGTCGGTGCAGGAGGTGTGGCTGCTGAAGTCCGGCCGGAACGGTGACCACAACCCCAAGGTCGTCTCGGCCGAAGCCTGGGCCGCGTTCCAGGCTGTCTGGAACGACCTCGGCGCCCGCAGGATCGATGCCGCCGCCTTGGTCAAATGAGCGCGCTTCAGACAAGGACCGGTCCAACCTGGCCGTGAACCCGCAAGGCCCGCCCTTCCTGGAGATGCGCGGCATCGTCAAGCGCTTCCCGGGCGTGCTGGCGAACAACGGCGTGACGCTTGCCGTGGGGCACGGCGAGATCCACGCGCTCCTGGGCGAGAACGGCGCCGGCAAGAGCACGCTGATGCAGATCCTCTACGGGTTCCACCAGCGCGACGCGGGCGACATCCTGATCGAGGGACGGCCTGCGCGGATCGAAAGCCCGAAACAGGCGATCGCGCTCGGCATCGGCATGGTCCACCAGGAGTTCATGCTGGTCCACTCGATGACGGTGGTCGAGAATGCCGTGCTGGGCCTCAACCTGTCGATACGCCGCCTGCTTGACCTCAAGCGCGCCGCAGCCGCCCTGCAGGCCCTGTCTGACCGGCACGGCCTCGCGGTCGATCCGCACGCGGTGGTCGGGCATCTGCCGGTCGGGGCGCAGCAGCGCGTCGAGATCATCAAGCTGCTCTACCGCGACGTGCGGCTGCTGATCCTGGACGAGCCGACGGCCGTGCTGACGCCGCAGGAGAAGGACGGCCTGTTCGCCGTGCTGCGCCGGCTGGCCCGGGACGGGCGGTCCGTGGTGATCGTGACCCACAAGCTGCACGAGATCATGGAGGTGGCCGACCGCGTCACCGTGATGCGCGACGGCCGCGTGGCGGCCTCGGTCCGCACGTCCGAAACGTCGCCGCGCGGGCTGGCCCGCCTCATGGTTGGGCGGGACGTCGCGCTGCGGGCCGACAAGCAGGCCGTGGCGCGCGGCCCGGCCGTGCTGCGGGTCGAGAACCTTGCCGCCCGCGACGCGGCCGGAGAGACCAGGCTCCACGGCCTCAGCCTCGACCTGCACGCGGGCGAGATCCTCGGCATCGCCGGGGTGGACGGCAACGGCCAGGCACAGCTCGCCCAGGCGCTCATGCAGCTTTGCCCCGTCACGTCCGGGCGCGTCTGGATCGGCGGCCAAGATGTCACCCGCCTGTCCCCGGCCGGGCGCCGTGCGGCGGGCATGGCCTACGTCCCGGCCGACCGCCGGCACGTCGGCTCCGTGGCGGAGCTTTCGATGATCGACAACGCTGCCCTGGGCACTCAGGCACGCCGGGCGCGGGCGGGCGGCCTGATCCGCGACGAGGGGGCGGACCGGGGCTTCGCCAAGGCCCTAGCCGCACGGTTCAGCGTGCGTGCGGCGCATCTCGGCCAGCCGGCCGGCACGCTGTCGGGCGGCAACCTTCAGAAGCTCGTGCTCGGCCGCGAGATGATGCGGGAGCCGGCCATCCTGATTGTCGAGCAGCCGACGCGCGGCCTGGACGCCGGGGCGGTGGAGGCGGTCTGGGGCGAGCTGCTGGCGGCGCGTGCCGGCGGCATGGCGGTGCTGCTGATCTCCGCGGACCTGGAAGAGATCCTGAACCTTGCCGACCGGATCGCCGTCATGTCCGGGGGCCGCATCGCCGGCACTCTCCCGGCCGCCCACGCCAGCGCCGAACGACTCGGCCTCATGATGGCCGGCGCCCCGGCGCCGGACGCCCAGCCGCTGGCCGCCGTGGAGGCGTCGGCGTGACGCCGGTGGTCGTGCGGCGCCCCGGCCCCAACGGGTCGCCGGCCGCCATCGCGTTCCACACGGCGCTTGCCGTGCTGGCCGCCCTGGCGCTCGCGGGCGCCCTGTTTGCCGTGCAGGGCGCGGACCCGCTGGCCGCCTACGCGGCGCTGTTCTCCGAGGCGTTCGGAACAATGCGGGGCTTCGGCTTCTCCCTCGTCCGCGCGACGCCCTTGGCCCTGATCGCGCTCGGCACGGTTGTGGCCTGGCGCTCGGGCTTCGGCTATCTGGGCTTCGAGGGCTGCTTCATGGTCGGCGCCGCGGCCGCAACCGCGGCGGCGCTGGCCTCCGCGGAGGGCAGGATGCTCGCCCCCCTTCCATCCTGGCTTGCCCTTGCGCTGGCGATGTTGGCCAGCTTCGCGGCCGGCGGGGCGTGGGCCGGCCTCGTCGGCCTGGTCCGCACCAGGCTCGGCGCCAACGAGGTGCTGGTCTCGCTGATGACCAACTACGTCGGCCTGCTTGGGGTCCAGTACCTGATCTCCGGCCCGATGCGGGCGCCCGGCGGCCTGCCGCAAAGCGAGCGGGTGCCGTCCGACGTTTGGCTGCCCTTCGTGATCCCGGGCAGCCGCGCCCACGCCGGCATCCTCCTGACCGTCGCGGCGGCCGGGCTGGTCTGGTTCCTGCTGCGCCGGACGCCGCTGGGCTACGAGCTGATCGTCGCCGGGCTGAACCCGGCCGCCGCGCGCTACGGCGGCATCGAGGTCGGGCGGCGCGTGCTGCTGGCCTCCGTCCTGGCCGGGGGCCTTGGCGCCCTGGCCGGCATGGCGGAGCTGCTGGGCGTGCAGCATCGGCTGGTCGATGGCATGGGCGGCGGGGTCGGCTTCACCGGCGTCGTCGTGGCGCTGCTGGCCCGGCTCAACCCGCTGGCAGTGGTCCCCTTGGCCGTGCTCTACGGCGGCATGACGGTGGGCGCCGACGCCATGCAGCGCGGTGCCGGCATCCCTTCTTCCATCGCCGCCATCCTGCAGAGCCTGATCGTCCTGCTGATCCTGGCCAGCGAGCGGCTCCGTTATTACCGCCTGAACCCCTCGCTCTTCCGCCTTGGCCGGGACCGCGCCGGCGCCGCGCCGGGCCGTCCGGCGGGTCCTTGAATGGGAGCGGGCCATTGGCTTGGGTCGGCGTTCCTCGCCACCTGGCTGGCCGCCAGCGTCCGGCTGTCTGGCCCGGTGCTGCTCGCGGCGCTGGGCGAGATCTTCGCGGAGCGCTCCGGCGTCCTGAACGTCGGGATCGAGGGCACGATCCTGCTCGGCGCCCTGGCCAGCTATCTTGCGGCCTATGCGTCCGGCGACGTCTGGCTTGCCCTGCTGGCCGGGGCGGCGGGGGGGGTCCTGTCGGGCGTGCTGCTGGCCTGGATGTATGTCACGATCCGGGCCAGCCAGGTCGTGGCCGGCATCGTGTTCAACGTCCTGGCGGTAGGCCTGGCTGGCACCCTGTACCGCCTCGCGCTCGGCGCCTCCGCCGCGCCGCAGACGGTCGCCATGTTCGAGCCGCTGCGCTTCCCGCTGCTGAGCGGGCTGCCGGTCCTCGGACCCGTCCTGTTCAGCCACGCGGCCCCGCTCTACCTCGCCTTCGCCCTGGTGCCGGCCGCGCATTTCGTCCTGTTCCGGACAGGCTTCGGCCTGGCGCTCAGGGCGGCCGGCGAGAACCCCAAGGCGGCCGACAACGCCGGGATCAGCGTGGCCCGGATGCGCTACGCCGGCACCCTGATCTCGGGCACGGCGGCCGGCATGTCGGGCGGCTACGTCGTGCTGGCGGAAGTCGGCCTGTTCCGCGAAACCATCGTGTCGGGCCAGGGCTTCATCGCGCTCGCCATCGTGATCCTGGGGCGCTGGCGCCCGTGGACGGCGGCGCTGGCGGCCGTGGCGTTCGGCGCCGCCGACGCGCTGCAACTGTCCTTGCAGCTCTTTGGCGCCGGGCTTCCGCCGCAACTGCTGCTGTCCCTGCCCTACGTCCTGACGATCCTCGCCATTTCAGGCCTGTTCGGCCGCAGCGCCGCGCAGCCCGCGGCGCTGATGCAGCCCTACGCGCCGCGATGATCCCCCTCCCCTCCTCAGCCGGACCCAGCGCATGAGCCTCATCCTCGCCGATGCCTGGCTGATCACGATGAACGCCCGGCGCGACGTGCTGGAGCGCGGCAGCGTCTGCGTCGAGGGCGACCGGATCGCCGGGGTCGGCAGCAGGGCGCTGCTGGCCCACGCGCATCCCGAAGCCGAGATCATGGATTGCGCTGGACGCATCGTGATGCCCGGCATGGTGAACACGCACACCCACCTGTTCCAGACCCTGCTCAAGGGCCTGGGGGACGACATGGCGCTGAAGCGCTGGTTCACCTGCATGACCGGGCCGAGCGCGGTGCACCTGACCCGGGAGGACGCGAAGACCGCGGCCCTGCACGGCTGCGTCGAGAGCATCCGCTCCGGCATCACGACCCTTGTGGACTTCATGTACGTCCACACCCAGCCCGGCATGACCGAGGCGGTCGTGGACGCCTTCGAGGAAACCGGGATGCGCGGCTTCGTGTGCCGCGGCTTCATGACGACCGGACAGGAGCACGACGTCCCGGCCGCGCTGATCGAAACGCCGGAGCAGGCGGTCGCGGACGCGCGCCGGGTCATCCGCGCCGTCAACAAGCCCGGCGGGCGGGTTCAGGCGGGCGTCGCGCCGTGCATGATCTGGACGGTGGACGAGACCGCGCTGCGCCTCACCCGGCAGCTCGCCGACGAGGAGCGGGTGCTCGTCACCACGCATGTGGCGGAGACCCACTTCGAGATTGCGGAGGCCGCCAAGCGCTATGGCCGGACCGACACGGAGTTCCTGTCCGACATCGGCTTCCTCGGGCCGGACGTGCTGGCAGTGCACTGCGTGCATTGCCGGCCGCACGACATCCGTATCCTGCGGCATCACGGTGCCAAGGTGTCGCACAACCCGTGCAGCAACCTTTACCTTGGGTCCGGCATCGCGCCGGTGCCGGAGATGCTGACGGCCGGGGTCACGGTGGGCCTCGGTTCCGACGGGCCGGCCAGCAGCAACAACCACAGCCTGTTCCAGGCCATGAAGTTCGCGGCCCTGATCCAGAAGGGCGCGCACCAGGACGCCACGGTCATGACGGCCGAGAAGGCCATGGAGATGGCGACCATCGACGGCGCCCATGCGGTGGGCCTGGGCCACGAGATCGGTTCCATCGAGGCCGGCAAGAAGGCCGACCTGGCCGTGGTGGATTTCGGCAACGCCTTCATGGCCCCGATCCACAACCCCGTATCGGCGATCGTGTATTCCGGGCTGGGCCACGAGGTGTCTGACGTGATGATCGACGGGCGCTTCGTGCTGCGCGACGGGGTGGTGCTCACCCAGGACGAGCACGCCCTGCGCCGCCGGGCGCAGCTCTGTGCCGACGCCTTGGCGGCCCGGGCCGGGTCGGCGCGCTTCAAGAACCGCGGCTGGCGCTCGACCGCCATATAGACCGCTTGGTAAGGCCCGACAGGATAGCCGGCCGGCATGTGCCTACGGCCGCGCCGTCCGTCGGTAGCCCTGGTCCACCAGCGCGCCGTAGTGCTCCGGCCGCCGGTCCTGGAGCAGGTTGAGGCCGAAGAACCCTTCCGTGCGGGATCGCAGCAGCACCTCCTGCAGGTCCGACGTGTGGGTCAGCACGCACTCCTCCTCGGCCGCGTAGGCGACCGCCTTGCCGAAGGGATCGACGATCTGCGACCCGCCGTAGTAGTCGAGCTTCTGTGAGTAGACGCCCGTCTCGCAATGGTTGGAGATCACCAGCCAGCACTGGTTGAAGAACGCGTTCGCCTGCGCCGCCAGGTCTATCGCCCAGCCGTGGTAGTCGCTCGGCCGGTCGTGGCCCTTCATCGGCCAGGCGTTGGACATCAGCACCACCTCCGCGCCGCGCAGCGCGTAGGAGCGGACGATCTCCGGGAAGCAGAGGTCGTAGCAGATGATGCTGCCCACGGCCGCGTGCGGCGTCTGCACCACGGGCAGGTCCTCGCCGGGGCCGAAATACGGGAACTCGAACTGGTTGTGGACCTTGCGGTAAACGCTGGCGATCCCGTCGGGGCCGATGAGCGCCGTGCTGTTGTAGGTGACATTGCCGTGCAGCGCCGTTTCGGCCAAGCCGAACTGGATGAACATGCCGTGGCGCCGGGCCGCTTCGGCGATGCGTTCGGTCGCCGGGCCGGGGATCGTCTCCGCCTCACGGTAGTAGTACTGCTTCTGCTCCGCGGCCTCCTTGCTGCCCGGGGCGAAGGCGAAGTCGGCGTAGCCCTGCAGCCCGACCTCGGGCAGCACAAGCATGTCGGCATCCTTCGCGGCCGCCTCGTCGATCACTTCCAAGAAACGGGCCATGTTGCGCCGCTTGTCATGCACGATCCGCAGGTTGGCGGCGGCGAGGGTGGTCTCGGTCATCGTGGGTCTCCTTCCATCGATATCGGCGGCGGGTGCGTGTACCGCCCGCCAGTCGAGGTGTCCAAACACCCTGGAACGTGATCGGGGTAAGTGCAGGCGCCGCAAGCCTTTCGGCCATAGGTGAGCGGCCCGCTTGGCCCGGTGTTTGATCCTCATACCGGCGGCCTTTTGGGATGACCGTCGTGCACGCGGGCTTGGTGGATCGCCGAAATCTGGCGAACTTCTCGGTTCGACACGCGCAGTTTTTGCGGCTGAGGCCACGGCCACACTTGATGGCCGGCGCCAAAGCCAATGCCGACCAGCCGCTCTACTGTGTGGACGCCATGCACCTGAATACGACGCCCACTCGGCAACAGGTCTGGCTGCGCCGCGGCGAAACGCGGGAGTTGCGGAGCAATCACGTCCGCGCCGATGTTACGCTGAAGCCTGCTGACCCCAACTTCCACCTGATCGGCAACCAATAAAGCCGGATTTCACCAGTGTAGGGGTTTACCAGTCGCTGGCCATCTCGATGGCCACCTCCGTTCCGGCAACCCGCGCCGCCCCCCATAACTTGCGCGTCGCCTGGAAGCGCGACACCAGGAAATCACCGGACAGAACCGGCGGGTAGGCGGCTTCGCTGTCGGAAATGCCGAGTTGGCGCGGATCGACGACCGTGCGGAAATCCGGGTTGCAGAACAGCGGCATGGAGAAGCGTGCCGCGTCCTTCAGGTGGGTGGCCCGATGCACCGTCGCCTTGAGCCGGCCGTTGGTCCAGCGTTTCATGAGTTCGCCGACGTTGACGACGAAGCTGCCGGGCACCGGGGGTGCGGCAAACCACTCGCCGTCGGCGCCCATGACCTCCAAACCGCCGCTGTCGTCCTGGCCGAGGGTGAGCGCGAACCCTTCGAGGATCTTCAGCCCGGCCTCAAGGCAGCCCGCGTAGTAGGCCGAAAGCGCCGCCTCGAAGCCGGGCAGCGCGGGCCATTGGTTGGGCGCGTAGAGCGGCGTGCCGGCCAGGATCTCGGGATCGTCGGCCGCGACGGGGAAGTCCAGGTCGTAGCTGTCCCGGGCAAAGAGCTTGCCGCTCTTATGCACGGCGTCGCCCATCTCGCGGTAGCCCCGGTTGTTGCGGTCGCACTTCACCTGCTGCTTCTCGGCCATCGGCAGGTCGAAGAACTCGGCCGCCTTGTCGCGGGCGGCCTCGATGACGACGGCCGGCACGCGGTGGTTCACCGCGAAAAAAAATCCCACGCCGCGGCAGGCGCCGCCGATCTCCGCGGCCACCCGCGCCTTGTCGGCCGGGTCGGTGGAGTAGAGGCCCGAGATGTCGATCTGCGGGATGAAGCCTTGCGGTCCGGCGGTTTCGGCGGCGGTCATGTCATCCCCACTCTATGATGAACGGGTGGTTTCAACGGCCCGCCAGTCCAGGCGGCGGCCGATGGCGTGGACGAGGGCGTAGATGGCAAAGGACAGGAGCGTCGCGAGCAGCGCCACGGCATAGACCTGGTCGCCGCGGTAGGTTTGCAGCGCGCGGTTGATCACGGAACCGAGGCCGGTCGAGGAGATCATCCACTCCGCGCTGATCGCCACGATGATCGACCCGCTCCCGGCGATCTCCTGGGCCGCCACGATATGGGGCAGCGCAAAGGGTAGCCGCACTTGCCAGAACGTCTGCGTCCAGCTGGCGTACAGGATGCGCATGCGGTCGAGCAGCACGTCGTCGGCCGCGCGCAGGCCCTGGGCGGTGTTGACCAGCACGGGGAAGAAGCCCGCCAGCGCCACGATCGCCACCTTGGAGCCGACGGTGTCGCCGAAGGCCAGCGCCAGCACCGTCACCAGCGCGACATAGGGCACGTTGCGCAGCGTGATCGCCGCCGGCATCAGCAGGTTGCGGGTGAACGGCAGGCTGTCGAACAGCACGGCCAGGCCGATCCCCGCGGCGTTGGCGGCGACGAAGCCGAGCGTCGCGACCCCCAAGGTCGCCAGCAGGTGCACCGTGATGAAGCTGCGGTCCTGCACCAGGGTTTCGAACACCCGCTCCGGGCGGGGGATCACGAAGGCCGGCAGGCCGGAGAACAGGATCGCGAGATACCAAAGCGCCAGGACCGACAAGGCGGGCCTGGCCAGGCGCAGCGCGGCCCCGAGCGGCTTCGCCACCGGCCGAGGCAGCGGCGGCCACCGTGCCAGCACGGCCCAGTCGCGTTCCGCGAGGCCTGCATCATCCATGGTGGCCGGCTTCTCGGACATCGCGGCCTATGCACGGCCGGAAGCGTGGAGGAACAGGTCCCGGACGCGTGACCCAACCTCGACGAAGCGGGAGTCCCGCCGAAAGCCGGGATCGCGGGGCCGCGGGACCGGCACCGCCACGGTCTCCAGGACCCGCCCCGGCGCCGGGGAGAACACGATCAGTCGATCGGCCAGCATCACCGCCTCGTCGATGTTGCGGGTCACGAACAGCACCGTCTTCGGCCGCTGCGCCAGCTCGCGGTCGAATCAGCTGCCGATCTCCTCGCGCTTCATCTCGTCCAGTGCGGAGAACGGCTCGTCCATCAGCAGGACCGCCGGGTCATGGGCAATGGCGCTGGCGATGTTGACCCGCTGCAGCATGCCGCCCGAGAGCTGCCGGGCGCGCTTGGCCTCGTGACCGGCGAGGCCGAACTCCTCAAGCACCTGCTCGGCCCGGATGCCGGCGCGGCGGGCGATGCGCTGGGTGAAGCGCACGTCGTCGATGGCGCGCTTCCATGGCAGCACGGCCGGGCGCTGCGACACGAGGCCCAGCAACCGGGCGCGGCGGGCCTCGGCGGCGCTGCATGACCCGATCCGGACCTCGCCGGTGCTGGGCTGCTGTAGCTCGGCCACGATGCGCAGCAGCGTCGTCTTGCCGCAGCCCGACGAGCCGACGAGCGCCACGAACTCCCCCGCCGCGACCTCCAGGTCGACCGGGCGGAGCGCGACGCTATCCCCGAACCGGCGCGAGACCGAACGTATGGAGATGGGCGCCGCCCTTATGGCGTGACCGCGGCCGGGATGAATTGGTCGGTCATCGCGGCCTGGGCCGGGATCACGCGCGGGATCTGGCCGGCGTTCTTCATGAACTGCGCCATCTGGTCCCAGGTCGCCGGGTTCATCCACAGCAGCCCGTGCGCCTCCGTTTCGGGACTCGTGAACAGCTGGTTCTGCTGCCGCCCCCGCCAGGCGAGCTTGGCCGCATCCTCGATCTGGTTGGGAAAGCCCGCGACGAGCTGGATGGCATCCTCCGGATGGTCGAGGATGGGCTCCGTTGCAAGAGTCCGCTGTGCGGCGATGATGGCCTGATCGGCGGCGCGGGATGGAAGGGCGGCGGGGTGGGACGCGGTGTTCAAGTGGCGCCACGTCGCCCCGGAGCTGATCCTCGTGTGCGTGCGCTGGTGTTGTCGCTACGGCGCCAGCTGCCGCGACCTGGAGGAGATGATGGCCGAGCGCGGGGTCGGCGTCGGCCACACCACGCTCCACCGCTTGGTGCAGGCTTACGCGCCCGAGCTGGAGAAGCGCACACTTTGGCATCAGAACCGGCTCTGCGCCAGTTGGCGGGTCGACCAAACCTGTGTGAAGGTCAGGGGCAAGTGGAAACACCTGGTCCGGGCCGTGGCCAGGGACGGGCGCACCCTCGACTTCCACCTGTCGGACACGCGCAACGCCAAAGCGGCCAAGCGCTTCCTGGCCAAGGCGTTGAAGCGGTCGCGGCACGACCGTCCGGCAAAGGTCAACACGGACGAGAACCCGGCCTACGGCGAAGCGACACGCGAGCTGAAGAAGGAGGGTGTGCTCGCGCCCGATTGCCAGCACCGCCAGGCAAAGGACTTGAACAACGTGTTCGGGATCTACGCCGCCGCTGCGTGAGCCGGGTATCCGGAAACGGCAACAACTCGCCCCCAGCCGATCTTTGCAACGGAGCCCGCCAGAGCATCATCCGAGAGCGCCGAAACAAACTCTTTCAAATCGGCAGGGGACAAACGCACGGTGATCACGTCGATACTGTCGCCGTCAGGCTCAACTTTGCCGTTCGGCGACAGCGGGCGGCGCTTGGTCGCCTGCTCAGGATTCGGCTTCAGAGTGCCCGGCGCAGAAGCGGGAGCGCCGAAGAAGTCTGCCTGTCGTCGATCCACCTCCGGCCTGCGTGCCACGTTCTGGCTTCTCCCGCCTGGTCGGGCTCCAGCATAGCATCCGACCGGCAGGGCAGGAGCGGCCTCGGCCTGGAGGCGCAGCGCGTTGCGGTGGACGCGCACCTGGCCGGCAGCACCTGGATGCTGCTGGGCGGGGTGGTGGAGGGCGAGAGCGATAAGGTGATGGCCGATTGGTTACAGCTCGCGCGCACACCGGGCAGTTCACGGACTCTTCCTCATGTCCGATTAGGGCTTGCCCTCATAGGACACAAACACCCTCTAGCACTACTCTGCCAAGTTTGGGGACCTACATAGCAAGTGCTTGGTTTGTTTGC
>CALMAB010000050.1 GCA_937858325.1 uncultured Acetobacteraceae bacterium | reverse complement strand
CCCCTGCATCGCGGGCTTCGCCGCGGCGGCCACGCTGCCCCGCCCGGACCTAGGTCCGATGCGCGACGCGGCGGAGGCCCATGCGGTGCGCTGCGGTGCCGTCGTGCTGGGCGGAAGCCGTCGCTTGCCCAACACAGCTTGCCTGGCGCTGCCCGGGGTGCGGGCCGACACGCAGGTGATCGCGTTGGACCTTGCGGGCATCGCGGTGTCCGCCGGGGCCGCGTGCAGCAGCGGCAAGGTCGCGCGCAGCCATGTGCTGGACGCGATGGGCGTCGGCGCGCTCGCCGGCGAGGCGATCCGCGTCAGCCTGCCTTGGGCCGCCACGTGGGATGACGTGCAAGCATTCCAGGACGCCTACGGCGCCATGGCCGCACGGCTGGCGAAGCGGGCCGCCTAGCGCCATATCGGCCTCTATGCGCCCGAACCGTCCTGTTTATCTCGACAACCAGGCCACCACGCCCTGCGATCCCCGGGTGCTGGCGGCCATGCTGCCCTGGTTCACCGAGCAGTACGGCAACCCGCACAGTGCCGAGCATCAGATGGGCCAGGACGCGGCGGCTGCCGTCGAGACAGCGCGCGCCGAGGTCGCGGCGCTGATCGGCGCGGAGCCGCGGGAGATCGTGCTGACCTCCGGCGCGACGGAAGCAAACAACATCGCCATCAAGGGCGCCGCCCGCCACGCCCGGCGTATGGGCGATCCGCGCCGCCGGGTCATCACGGTGGCGACCGAGCATAAGTGCGTGCTGGAAAGCGTGGCCGACACGGCGGAGGACGGGTTCGAGCCGGTCGTGCTGCCGGTTGATCCCGATGGCCGCCTGGACCCGGCCGTGCTGCGGGCCGCCTTGGCCGAGCCGACCTTGCTGGTCAGCGTCATGGCCGCGAACAACGAGACCGGCGTGATCCAGGATATCCCGGCGCTGGCGGCGATTGCGCGGGAGGGGGGCGCGCTGTTCCATACCGACGCGGCGCAGGCCGCCGGAAAGATCGCCATAAACGTGCACGGCATCGACCTGCTGAGCCTGAGCGGCCACAAGCTGTATGGCCCGAAGGGCGTCGGCGCGCTGTATGTCCGTCGCCGCCCGCGGGTGCGGCTCGCGCCGTTGTTCTCCGGCGGCGGGCAGGAACGGGGGCTGCGGTCCGGCACCCTGCCCACGCCGCTCGTGGTCGGCTTGGGCGAGGCCTGCCGCCTGGCGCGAGGGGAGATGGCCGAGGAGGCGGCGCGGCTGACCCAGTTGCGCGACCGCCTGCTGGCCGGGCTGCGGCGGCAGGTGCCGGAGCTGCAGGTGAACGGGTCGCTGCGGCACCGCATCCCTGGAAACCTTAACATCACCCTTCCCGTGCCGGCGCTGGACCTCATGCGGGCCGTGCCGGAATTGTGCGTGTCCACCGGCTCCGCGTGCAGCTCGGCGGCGATTGAACCGAGCTACGTCTTGCGCGCCCTTGGTTTGACGGACGCGGCGGCGGCGCGGACCTTGCGCCTGGGGCTGGGACGCTTTACCTCCGCGGCCGACGTGGACTACGCCGCAGCGGCGTTGGCCGCCGCCGCGCTCCATCCTGCCCTGAATGCCGAGGCCTGACATGCCCAAGATGACCTTCATCGAACGCAACGGCGCGCCGCGCGAGGTGGATGCGCCGCTGGGCTTGTCGGTGCTGGAGATCGCGCACAAGCACGGGGTGGACATCGAGGGCGCCTGCGAGGGGTCGCTCGCCTGCTCGACCTGCCACGTCATCGTTGATTCCACCTGGTTCCAGCGCTTGGCCAAGCCGACGGAGGATGAGGAGGACATGCTTGACCTGGCGTTCGGCTTGGAGGCGACCTCCCGTCTCGGCTGCCAGATCGTCATGACAGCGGCGCTGGACGGGCTGGTGGTCAAGCTCCCGGCCGCGACGCGCAACGCGCAGGGTTAGGGGGCGGCATCGTGCGGCCCCTCTGATGCGTATAGTCGCCGCGATGTCCGGCGGCGTGGACAGCAGCGTGGTCGCCGGGCTGCTGCATGAGGCCGGGCACGAGGTGGTCGGCGTCACGTTGCAGCTTTACGATCACGGCGCCGCCACCGGCCGCCGGGGCGCGTGCTGCGCCGGGCAGGACATCCACGACGCGCGGGACGTGGCCGACCGCCTCGGCATTTCGCACTACGTGATCGACGCGCAGGCCCGGTTCCGAAACGCCGTGATTGGCGACTTCGCCGACAGCTACGCCGCCGGGCAAACGCCGGTGCCCTGCGTCCGCTGCAACATGTCGGTGAAGTTCACGGACCTGCTGGGCCTGGCGCGCGACCTCGGCGCGGAGGCGATGGCGACCGGGCATTACGTGCGGCGCGTCGAGGGCGCTGGCGGGCCGGAACTGCACCGCGCCGCCGACCCGGCGCGCGACCAGAGCTGGTTCCTGTTCGCCACCACCCGCGACCAGCTCGCGTTTTCCCGTTTTCCGCTCGGCGACATGCCCGGCAAGGACGCGGTGCGGGGCCATGCTGCCCGCCTCGGCCTGGCGGTCGCAGCCAAGCCGGACAGCCAAGATATCTGCTTCGTGCCGCAAGGGTCTTATGCCGACCTGGTGGCCCGGCTGCGTCCGGAGGCGGGCGAAGCGGGCGACATCGTGAGCCGGGACGGCCGGGTCCTGGGGCAGCACGCGGGTGTCGCGCGCTACACCGTGGGGCAGCAGAAGGCGTTGGGCGCCGCGTCGTTCGACGCCGGGCAACGCCAGGCCGTGCTGGCGGTGGATGCCGGGCGCCGCCGCATCGTGGTGGGGCCGCGCACGGGCGGCAGCGACTGCATTCGGTTGCGCGACGTCAACTGGCTGATTGATCCGCCGCCAACGCCCCTGCGCTGCATGGTGAAGCTGCGGGCGCGGGAAGCGCCGCAGCCGGCGGCGGTGATGGCGACCGAGGATGGTGCCGCCGTCCGGCCTGATGTGCCGGCGCTGGCCGCACCGGGCCAGGCCTGCGTGTTCTACAACGGGGACCGCATACTCGGCGGCGGCTTCATCGAGCGGGCCGACATCCCCGATTGACGCCTGAACTCCGCTGGGGCATATCCCCCGCCCGGCCTGGCGGCGTAGCTCAGTGGTAGAGCAGGGGAATCATAATCCCTTGGTCGGCAGTTCAAATCTGTCCGCCGCTACCGGCCGGCCCG
>CALMAB010000049.1 GCA_937858325.1 uncultured Acetobacteraceae bacterium | reverse complement strand
CGGGCAACGTCTTGAACACGATCCACATGGCGGGGTCGCCGTCGAACTCGCCCAACCGCACCTCGAACCGCGTCACGAAGTCTGGCAGTGCGTGACGACCAACGATCTCCCGGGCCGTCTCGACAATCTCATCGTATTTCATCGCCGCATCATACCCCAACTCACCGCCGCAACTCCATCTGGATTGGCCCGTCCCGTCGCCCATGGGTGAACTGGTCCACCATCTCGTTTCCGCTGTGCAGCAGGTCCGCCGCCGGCCCCTGCCACACCAGCTTGCCGCGGAACAGCATCGCCGCCCGGTCCCCGATGCGGGTGGCGCTCGCCATGTCGTGCGTGATCGCGATGGCCGTGCTGCCCAGGCGCTTCACGCAATCCACGATCAGCCCGTCGATCACCGCGCCCATGATCGGGTCAAGCCCGGTGGTCGGCTCGTCGAAGAACAGGATGTCCGGCTGGGCCGCGATGGCGCGCGCCAGGCCCACGCGCTTCTGCATCCCGCCCGACAGCTCGGCCGGCGACAGGTCGCCCACGCTGGGATCAAGGCCCACCTGCGCCAGGATCGCGCCGGCACGCTGCCGGGCCTCGGCGCGGGCCGCCTTGTGCTGGGCCAGGAGGCCGAAGGCGACGTTTTCCCACACCGTCAGGCTGTCAAACAGGGCGCCGGCCTGGAACAACATGCCGATGCGGGCGTTCACCTGCTCCCGTTCCTGCCGCGGGAGACGCAGCACGTCGCGCCCGTCGATCTCGATGCTGCCGGCGTCCGGCTCGATCAGGCCGAGGATGCACTTCAGCAGCACCGACTTGCCGCTGCCGGAGCCGCCGATCACCACCATCGAGGTGCCGGCCGCGACATCCAGGTCGATGCCGTCCAGCACCGTCTTGGTCCCGAACGCCTTGGTCAGGCCGCGGATGCGGATCTTGGGATCGTTGGTCGAGGGGTCGCTCATCGGGCAAAGAACAGTTCGGTCAGCACGTAGTCGAAGGCCAGGATCAGGATGCTGGCGGCGACCACGGCGCTGGTGGTCGCGGACCCCACGCCCTGTGCGCCGCCCTTGCTGTTGTAGCCGTGGTAGCAGCCCATCAGCGCGATCAGGAAACCGAAGGTCGCCGCCTGGGCCAGGCCCGCCACCACGTCCGCCGTGGTGAGAATGTTGAACGTGCTGGTGAGATACCCCGACGGGTTGAACCCGAGCTTCGCGGTGCTGACCAGGAACCCGCCGGCCACGCCCAGGATGTCCGCCACCACTACCAGAAGCGGCACCGCGATCACCCCGGCCAGCAGGCGCGGCGCCACCAGGTACTTCATCGGGTTGGTGGACAGCGTGCCGAGCGCGTCGATCTGGTCCGTGACCCGCATGGTGCCAAGCTCCGCCGCCATCGCCGCCCCGACCCGGCCCGCCACCATCAGCCCGGCCAGCACCGGCCCCAGCTCCCGCACCACGGACAGCACCACGATGCCCGCGATGGCGCTTTCCGCGCCGAAGCGGGAAAAGCCGGTGAAGGACTGCAGCGCGATCACCGCGCCGGAGAACACCGCCGTCAGCGCCACCACCGGCAGGCTGAAATAGCTGAACTCGACCAAGGCCAGCAGGAACATGCGGCCGTAGAACGGCGGGCGCAGCAGGTGGGACAGGCCGGCCGCGCCGAACAGCGCCACCGCGCCCGTCGCGCGCACGGCCCCCAGCGTGCCGCGCCCAACGGCCGCCACCGCATCCAAAGGATCGATCATGCCCCGAGATAGGCCCGGCGGTAGCGCGCTCCAAGCTGCGTCAGGATTTCGTAGCCGTTGGTGCCGGCCCGCTGCGCCACCTCGTCCACCGTCATGCGCGGTCCGATCAGGTCCAGCCAACTGCCCACGGTGGCGCCGGGCGCGTCGGTGATGTCGAATGTCGATAGGTCCATGGAAACACGCCCTACCAGCGGGACCGCCTGCTCGTCAAAACACGCCGCCGCTCCGTTGGTGAGGCTGCGCGGGTAGCCGTCGGCGTAGCCGACCGACACGGTGGCGATCCGGCTCGGCCGCCGCGCCGTCCAAACGCCGTTGTAGCCGACCCGCCCGCCCGGCGGCACCTCCCGCACCTGCAGGATGCGCGCCCGCAGCCGCACGGCCGCCCGCATCGGGTTGGGTTGCCCCGGCGTCGGGTTCACGCCGAACAGCGCGGCGCCGGGCCGGGCAAGGTCGGAGCCGAACGCCGGCCCCAGGAAGCAGCCGGACGAGTTGGCGAGGCTCTGTGGCGCCGCGGGCAGCCGGGCGCAGGCTTGGGCAAAGCGGTCCCGCTGCGCCTCATTGATGGGGTCGCCCGGCGCTTCGGCGGAAACCAAATGCGTCATGATAAAGAGCAGCCGTACCCCGTCCAGCCGGCCCGGCTCCGCCGCCAGCGCGTCCACCTCCTCCGGCGGCAGGCCCAGGCGGTTCATCCCGGTGTCGATGTGCAGCAGCGCCGGGAGGGGGCGGCCGAGCGTCCGGGCAAAGGCAGCCCATTCCTCGATCTCGGCGAGGGACCCCAGCACCGGCGCGATGTCCGCGGCGGCGTAGGCGGGCGCGTCGCCGGGCCACAGGCCGTTCAGCACGGCCAGCATGGCGCCGGGCAACAAGGGGCGGATTGCCTGCGCCTCGCTCAAATGCGCCGTGAACACGTGGCGGCACCCGGCGGCGAACAGGCGCCGCGCCACGGGCACGGCGCCCAGGCCGTAGGCGTCGGCCTTGAGCACCGCCGCAACCGGACCGGACGGATGGGTGCGGCGCAGAACGTCCCAATTGTCGGCGATGGCGTCGAGATCAATGTCCAGCACGGCGCCGGTGCTGGTCCCCCCGGCGCTGGAAGCTGGAATCAATCGTCGCCCGCGTGGACCACGTCGAGATCGGCGAAACGGGTGTACTCGCCCTCGAACAGCACGTCGATCTTGCCGGTCGGGCCGTGCCGCTGCTTCTCGATCAGGATTTCCGCCTTGTTGTGCACCTGCTCCATGTCGCGCTGCCACTTGTCCAAAGCGGACTGGAACTTGTCCTCGCTGTCAAATGCCATCTGCTTGGGCGCGCGCTGCTGCAGGTAGTACTCGTCGCGATACACGAACAGCACCATGTCGGCGTCCTGCTCGATGGTGCCGCTTTCCCGCAGGTCGGAAAGCTGCGGGCGCTTGTCTTCCCGGCTTTCCACCGCGCGCGACAGCTGCGACAGCGCCAGCACCGGCACCTCAAGCTCCTTGGCGATGGCCTTGAGTCCCTGGGTGATCTGGCTGATCTCCAGCACCCGGCTTTCCGGCTTGGTGCCGACGCTTGGGCGCATCAATTGCAGGTAGTCGATGACGACCAGGCTCAGCCCCTTGGTGCGCTTCAGCCGCCGGCAGCGGGTGCGCAGCGCGGATAGCGTGATGGCCGGAGTGTCGTCGATGTGCAGCGGCAGGCCGGCGATCTCGCGGCTGACCTGCACGAAGCGGTCAAAGTCTTTCTGACCGATTTCGCCCCGGCGGATGCGGTCGCCGCTGACCCGCGCTTCTTCCGCAAGCAATCGCGTCGCCAACTGCTCGGCGCTCATTTCCAGGCTGAACACCGCGACCGAGCCTTTGGCCAGAGCACTCGGGTCCTCCGACCGCGCTTCCCGCACCAGGGCGTGGGCGGCGCCAAAGGCGATCTTGGTGGCGAGCGCCGTCTTGCCCATGCCGGGCCGCCCGGCCAGGA
>CALMAB010000048.1 GCA_937858325.1 uncultured Acetobacteraceae bacterium | reverse complement strand
GAGGTTTGAAGTCGAAAATCTTGGGGTTTGGAGAGGGTTCATATAGAAATTGTATTTGGCTAAGCGGACCGGGCATCAAGCCTCGTTGCCAAGATGCCTGGCGTGCGCGCGGCGCTGCTTGCGTTCCAGCGCCGCTTCGCCGCCCGAGGCGCGGTGCTGGACGGACGCGACATCGGCACCGTGGTTGCGCCCGACGCCGCCGTGAAGCTGTTTGTCACCGCCTCCGCCGCCGCGCGGGCGCGCCGGCGCTGGCTGGAACTGCAGGGCCGGGGCGTTGCGGCCTCCTTGGCAACCGTCGAGGCCGAGCTGCAAGCCCGGGACGCCCAGGACGCCGCGCGGGAAGCCGCGCCGCTGAAAGCCGCGGCGGACGCCGTGGTGCTGGACACGACGGAACTCGACGCCGATGCCGCATTCGCGCGGGCGCTGGAAATTGTTCGGAGCCGGCTTGGTTTTACTTGACACCTGTTTTACGGCTTGTATGTCTGCCCGTGCTACCCGAAATTGATGGGGTCCAGCCATTTGGCATGGGCCTATTGCTGTTTTTCCACCCAGCCCGCACAGCGGGCCAGACGTTCCCCGATCCCACCGGGACGGAGCGCGCATTCGATGACCCCGGCCCAAAGGTTTCAACAATGGGCCGGCTTCATGCACAGGAACCGATTCAACACATGGCATCATCCGCCACTGCCCTTCTCGACCGCCCGTCCCACGGCGACATGAGCGAAGACTTCGCTTCGCTGCTCGATGAAACGATGGGCCGCGAGGCCGGCTTTGAAGGCTCGGTCGTCACCGGCCGCGTCGTCCGCCTGACCGACGAGTACGCCATCGTCGATGTCGGGCTGAAAAGCGAGGGGCGCGTCGCGCTCAAGGAGTTTGCCCAGCCGGGCCAGAAGCCCGAGGTCAAGCCCGGCGACAACATCGAGCTGTACGTCGAGCGCTACGAGGACCGGGACGGCGCCATCGTGCTGTCGCGTGAAAAGGCGCGGCGCGAGGAAGCCTGGACCAACCTGGAGAAGTCGTTCGAAGCGCAGCAGCGCGTGAACGGCACGATCTACGGCCGGGTCAAGGGCGGCTTCACCGTCGATCTCGGCGGCGCCGTGGCGTTCCTGCCGGGCAGCCAGGTGGACATCCGCCCGGTGCGCGACGTCGGCCCGCTGATGGGCACGCCGCAGCCGTTCCAAATCCTGAAGATGGACCGCGCCCGCGGCAACATCGTCGTGAGCCGCCGCGCCGTGCTGGAGGAAACCCGCGCCGAGCAGCGCAGCGAGCTGATCCAGGGCCTCAAGGAAGGCATGATCCTCGACGGCGTGGTGAAGAACATCACGGACTACGGCGCGTTCGTGGATCTCGGCGGCGTCGATGGCCTGCTGCACGTCACCGACATCGCCTGGCGCCGGATCAACCACCCGAGCGAGGCGCTACAGATCGGCCAGCCGGTCCGCGTGCAGGTGATCCGCTTCAACAGCGAAACCCAGCGCATCAGCCTCGGCATGAAGCAGTTGGAGGCCGACCCGTGGGAGGGCGTGGCGGCGAAGTACCCGCCGGGCGCCAAGTTCTCCGGGCGCGTCACCAACATCACGGACTACGGCGCCTTCGTGGAGCTGGAACCAGGCGTCGAGGGCCTGGTCCACGTGTCCGAGATGAGCTGGACCAAGAAGAACGTCCACCCCGGCAAGATCGTCGCGACCAGCCAAGAGGTGGACGTGATGGTGCTGGACGTGGACAGCAGCAAGCGGCGCATCAGCCTCGGCCTCAAGCAGGTGCAGCGCAACCCGTGGGAGCAGTTCCAGGACGAGCACGCTGTGGGCAGCACCGTTGAGGGCGAAATCCGCAACATCACCGAGTTCGGCCTGTTCATCGGCATCACCGCCGACATCGACGGCATGGTGCACATGTCCGACCTGTCCTGGGACGAGCCGGGCGAGCTGGCCATTGCCAAGTACGAGAAGGGCCAGGTCGTCCAGGCCAAGGTGCTGGACGTGGACGCCGAGAAGGAGCGCATCAGCCTGGGCGTCAAGCAGCTGCACGACGACCCCGCCGCCGATGTGCTGAGCCGCGTTCACAAGAACGACATCGTGACCTGCGTGGTCACCGCGGTGCAGGCGAACGGCATCGAGGTCAAGGTGGACGAGGTGCTGACCGGCTTCATCCGCCGGGCGGAACTGGCGCGGGACAAGTCCGACCAGCGCCCGGACCGCTTCGCCGTGGGCGAGAAGGTGGATGCCAAGGTGACGGCCATCGACCGCGCCGCCCGCAAGCTCAGCCTGACCATCAAGGGCCGGGAGATGGAGGAGGACAAGCAAGCCATCCAGGACTTCGGCACCGCCGACTCCGGCGCGTCGTTGGGCGACATCCTGGGCGCCGCCATCCGCCGGCGGAACCAGCAGAGCGACAGCTAGTCCTTGTCGCTCGAAACCGACCTGATCCTGGACAGGCGGCGCCTCAAGCGCCGCCTGAACCTTTGGCGGGTCCTGGCGGTGGCGGCCGGCACGGCGGCGCTGATCGCGGTCGTGTCGCCGCGGGCGTCCGGCGGCTTGGGCCAGCGTGTGGCCCGCGTCAACGTGACCGGCGTCATCACCGAGGACCGCAAGCTGATCGAGCGCGTCACGGCGCTGGCGAAGGACGGCACCGTGCCCGCGGTGATCGTCTCCATCGACAGCCCCGGCGGCTCCGTGGCCGGGGGCGAAAGCCTGCGCGGCGCGTTGATGCGGGTCGCGGCGGCCAAGCCCGTGGTCGCGGTGATGCGGGGCACGGCGGCATCGGCCGGCTACATGGTCGCCCTGCCCGCGGCCCGCATCTTCGCCCGGGACGCCACGCTGACCGGCTCCATCGGCGTCATCCTGCAGACCGGGGAAGCGTCCGGCCTGCTGGCCCGGCTGGGCTTGTCGGCGGAGGCGATCACCTCCGGGCCGCTGAAGGACCAGCCGAGCTTCACCCGCGGGCTGACCACACAGGGACGGGACTACCTGGCCGGCTTGGTCGCCGACATGTACGACCAGTTCGTCGGCATGGTGGCGGACGCCCGGCACATGGACGCCTCCCAGGTCCGCGCCTTGGCTGACGGCCGCGCCTACACCGGCCGCCAGGCACAGAAGCTGGGCCTGGTGGACGAGATCGGCGGCGAGACCGAAGCGCGGGAATGGCTGGCGCGGGAACGCGGCGTGCCGGTGACGGTGCCCGCCGAGGACGTGAAGCCCGGCAGCTTGTATGGGCGTACGGTCGGGGCGACGCTGGCCGGCTTCCTGCAAGAAACCGTTCAGCAGGCCGTCGCGGGCCTGTCCGCCCCGCCGGCGGCGCAAGCGGGTGCTTGGGCAATCTGGCAGGGCGGCGGCGCGCAGTAGCGCATCCGTTTAGGCCACGGAAACGGCACCGTTCGGTTGACGCGCGGCGGTGTGTCCGGCATCGTTCGGCCAGCATTCCCGCAAGCGGGCCAACAACTCCAACGCATTACGGCAATCGAGGCAATGACGAAATCCGAGTTGATCGCAGAGCTTGCGTCCGCCAATCCGCATTTGCTCAGCCGGGACGTGGAGCTGATCGTCTCGACCATTTTCGAGGAGATCACTGCCGCCTTGGCCCGCGGCACCCGAGTCGAATTGCGGGGCTTCGGCGCCTTCACCGTGAAGAAGCGCGACGCCCGCACCGGGCGCAACCCGCGCACTGGAGAAGCGGTGCCGGTGAACGAGAAGGCGGTGCCGTTCTTCAAGGCCGGCAAGGAACTGCGGGAACGGGTGGACCGCGGCGGCAAGCCGTCCCGTGCGCCGTCCCGCGCCGAACGCGTGATGGCCTGAACCATGCGCCTCCTGCTCGCCGTGCCCGTGCTGATCATCCTGGTGGCCTTCGCGCTGTCCAACCGGCAAGTGGTCCAACTGGGCTTGTGGCCCACCGACATCGTGATCGACGCGCCGCTGTCGATCACGATCCTGGTGGCGTCCGGCCTGTTCTTCATCGTCGGCGCGCTCATGACCTGGGGCGCCGGCGTGGTCACGGCCAGCCGCGCCCGCCATGCCGAGCGCACCGTGCGGCAGCTTGAGGCCGAGGTGCGGGCGCTCAAGGCGCAGCCGAGGAGTGCCGCCGGCACCGCCATGGCCTTGCCGCCGCCCGGCGCGTAATGGCCGGGCTGATCGTCGCCCTGGACACCGCGGATGCAGACCAGGCGGCGGCGTGGGCAGAGGCGGTGGCGCCGCATTGCGGCATCCTGAAGCTGGGCTTGCAGTTCGTGCTGGCCCAAGGTCCTGCGGGCGTGCGCGGCGTCCGGCCGCGCCCGGTGTTCCTGGACCTGAAGCTGCACGACATCCCCAACACCGTCGCGGGCGCGGTGGGGGCCGTCCTGCCGCTGCGCCCAGCTATGCTGACGGTCCATGCGGGCGGCGGTGCCGCGATGCTGGCGGCAGCCCGGCGCGCCGCGGACACCGCCGACCAGCCCCCGACCTTGCTCGCCGTCACCGTGCTGACCAGCCTCGACAGCAGCGCCCTGCACGCCACCGGCGTCGCCGGCGGGCCGCGCCAGCAGGTGCTGCGGCTGGCCCGCTTGGCGATGGAGGCCGGCGCGGACGGGCTGGTGTGCAGCGCGCAGGAAGCACCCATGTTGAGGGATGCCCTGGGGTCGCGCCCGACCCTGGTGGTGCCGGGCATCCGTCCGGCCGGCGCCGGGCGGGATGACCAGGCGCGCACCGTGACCCCGCGGGAGGCCGTGGAGGCCGGCGCCGATTGGATCGTGGTCGGCCGTCCCATCACCGGCAGCGCCGACCCCGCCGCCGCGGCGGCGGCCATCGCTACGGAGATCTTATGACAACCCTCGTGAAGATTTGCGGCATCAACTCGCCAGAGGCGCTGGACGCCGCCGCGGATGCCGGGGCCGACTACATCGGCTTCGTGTTCTTCCCGCCTTCCCCGCGCGCCGTGACGCCGGCGGAGGCCGCCGCGCTTTCGGCACACCGTCCCAGCGGCCCGGCGCGGGTTGGGCTGTTCGTCGATCCCTCCGACGACGACGTGGCGGAGGCCCTGGCCTTCCTGGCCCTGGACGTGCTGCAGGTGCACGGCACGCCGGGACGCGCCGCCGAACTCCGGACGCGGTTCGGAGCGCCGGTCTGGGCCGCGGCGGGCGTGGGCGGTGCGCACGAC
>CALMAB010000047.1 GCA_937858325.1 uncultured Acetobacteraceae bacterium | reverse complement strand
GCCCTGCACCGCGGCCTGGGCCACGCCCCGGCGGCGCAGCACGCCGCGCTGCGCGCCGAGCTGCTGGTGGCGCTTGCCACCGTGCTCGAGCGGGAGCGGCAGTTCAACGAGGCGCGCGAGGCGCTGGACGAGGCGGACGCCATCGCCGGGTCGGCCGATCCGCTGCTCCAGCTCCGCATGGCGCTGGCGCACCTGCGCTTCCTGGGGGACCCCGACGCCGGACGCGTCGTGGCGGTGCGAGAGGAAGCGGAAAGGCTGCTCGACCAACACGCACGCGACGCGGCGGCCGTTGACCGGGACGCGTTGCTCGAAGCGTCGCGCGAACTGGCGGCGCTGGGAAAGCGCCTGCGAACGAGGCCCAACGGAGCGTTGGACGTTCCGGACGCCGCTCCCCCGAAGAGCGCCCCGCTGAGCGCCAGCACGCACGGGGTCGGCGCGGACCTGGCGGCAAGCCCGGCGCCATCGGCCCGTTCGCAGCGCGCGTCCCGCCGCCTGCAGGCGGCGGGACAGGATGCGGTGCAGGGGATCACGCAGGCGCTGTCGGACTTCGCCTTTCGCTTCGGACACCGCCAGCGCGAAGCCGGCACCGTCGAGAACACCTGCGCGTGACCCTGCCTGGCCGGGGTCGTGCGTGCTCCAACCACGGAGGATGACCATGGTCGGCGGGAAGCTGTTGCGCGAGCCGGCCTCGTCGAGCCGCGGCAGGGTCCTCATGCAGCTCTGGCGGTTCCTCGAGCTGACGCGCGACATCGAGCGCAACGACGAGGACGCGCGCTTCGCCAAGGACGGTGGGCGGATCGACTACGTGCTGGACGAGAACGTCTTTGAAACGCTTGTTGACCCGGTGCGCAACGCGCACTTCGTCCGGCTCTTCCATTCCAACGCCATGGACCTGCCGCTGGGCCAGGCGGAGCGGGACAGCATCAGCGCGCAGTCAACCCTGGTGACGGCGGAGCTGCTGTTCCATGGCCGCCTGCCGGGACAGCACGAAAGCAAGCCGCTTTACCTGACCGAGTGGCACTACACCGAGCTGAGCATGCGCTTCTTCGACTTGGCGGCGGACGCCAAGGCGGGCCTGCAGAACGGCCCGCGTTCCCGCCCGGCCGGCCATCGTCGTGGCCGGACCGACCTGCAGGACGCCCAGGAGTTTCTCGACCGGGCCGGAACGGACGAAGAAAAGCGGGCCGCTGCGGCCAAGCAGCAGGAACGGTTCCTTGAGGTGCGCGGAATGGCACGGCGCATGGTCGAGGACCGCCGGCTGCAGGTCCTGCTGCAGCTTCGCCAGCTCGGGTCCCAGGACCTGACGAGCCGCATCACGCCGCTGACGGAGCCTTGCGCGTTCCGCCCGACCAGCAAGGACGCGCGCGACATCCAGAACAACGCGGACCGCTGGAGGCGCAGGCTGGACGACGAGGTCCAGCGGCAGGACGGCGCCGGCTTGTCCGCCCGCACCGTGGGCGCGCTGGACAACGATGCCCGGACCCTGGCACAGGTGCTGTGGATCGCCACGGACAGGCCGGCCAGCAACCGGCGCTGCGTGCTCGTCACCGGCGACCGGCTCATCTTCGATGCCTATCGCCGTTGAAGCGTCGAGCAGCCGCCCTGGACCCCCTTCCTGCTGCGCCGGGTGTCGCAATACGCCCCGATCATCAACTTCAACGACGCGGCCAGCGACGTGGCACTCGGCACGGAGAGCCTGTTCGCGCGGACGCGCGAGGCCGTGGAGGCCGCCGTGCTGGCTTTCGGCCTGTCGCGCCCGAGCGCCGATTTCGAAAGCCGGCGCTCCATCGCGCGTGGCCGCGAACACCTGGCCCTCGCCTTGTCGGAACGCTCCGACGACGACGACGCCGACAAGCCGGCGGTGAGCGACAGGGTGATCGAGTTCTTCGCGCCGCGGCTCAACCACAACTGGATCCTGGCGCGCCAGCGCGACTTCGACGCGCTGAAGGAGAACTGGGCAAAGGTCGAGCGCTTCGCGATCGGCGTCAACCACCTGCTGGTGACGGGACGGTGGAATCGCGGCCAAGACGTCGCCGCGCCCAGCACGGGGCAGGGCACCACCGCGCAGGGCACCGAGTCCTACACGGACTACCTGCAGGACATGATGCGCGCGCTGGCCAAGAGCGGGATCACGCTGTTCTTCCCGCTGGCCGCGCAGTATATCCGCGACGCGTCGCGCGACGGTGGCAACCGGCCGTACCTGCGCGTCCCGCTCACCGTGCGCCTGCACCTGCCGGCGCAGGCCCACGTGGGTGGCGAGACGGAGGACGTCGGCGAGCTGATCGAGCGCTGGCTGATCGGCGACGTGGAAGGCGCGCTCGGGCCGCTCGATCCCGCGAACAACGTCACGCTGACCGAGCACCCCTCCTTCGTGTTCGCCGTCGCTTCGGCGGTGGCGCTGCGGCTGGGCAGTTGGCACGAGGCGGAGCGGTTCTCCAACGTCGCCGTGGCCGGGATCAGTGCCCTGCGCGACGAGAACAAGGGCGGCGAGCCGACACTGGATGACGACTACCACGAGCTGCTCTACCTGAGCGCGGTGGCGAAGCGGTTCAGCCTCGGCGCCCAGTCGCCTGTCCGGTCCGGCGCCCTGCGCAACGTTTGGGCCGAGTACCGCGCCTCGGCGGTGGATCGGCTGGGCGAGTGCGCGAGCCACCATGCCGAGCGCGGGGAGCACGTTCGGGTGAGCCGCGCCGTGTCGGAACGGGCGGCCGTCCGGCTGTTCTATGTGGCCTGGCTGGTGCTGACGCCGGCTGAGGTGCTGCAGCGGCGCAACCTGGACTTCAACGACGCCAGGCAGGAATTCGAGCGCGCGGTCGAGGACTTGGAGGCGTGCCTGTTCGAGATCGAGCCGAAGGCGGAAGCGCGGCTGGCCGGCGCGGCACCGGGCCGCGTCAAGAGCCATGGGCAGATCAAGCTGCAATACCTCGTCAACACGGCCGCTGCGGGTGCGCTCGGCCATCTGCTCGGGCTGCGGCTCGATCGCAAACCGCTTGCTTTGCCGGAACGCATGGCCGCCTGGCTCGGGGACCACCTGCACCGCCTGGACACGCAGGCGGGCGAGCAGGTCGTCGCAAAGGCGGACGTGCTCGCCTACCAAGCCTTTTGCCTGGGCGACGCCGCGGCGCGCGAACAGCTGCTCGACCTGGTCAGGGGCGCTCCCCGCCAACGTTTGGCCATGGACCAGGAACTCTTCGCGGGCTTCGAACGCCACTTGGGCGGCAGGGCGGCATGAGGCAGCGTGTTGCACAGGTTCCGTCACCGCTCGCGCCACGCAAGCCTGCTTAGGCGCCCTTGTTCAGACGCACCATTCGGCAGGGCGTGGCACGCCTTGCCGAATGGTGCTCATACCAGCGGCCGTTTGCTTCCCCCATTCCCGCGTCACTGCGAGGAGCGCAGCGACGCGGCGATCCAGGGGCCGCGAGCACCGCGCTGGCAGCCCCTGGATTGCCACGCCGCAAGGGCGGAGGGGGCGGGGCAAGGGACCGTCGATGCAACTGGATGGCGAGCACCTATCGCCCGAGGGCTTGCGTCCGGCCCGGCCAAACGTGGCGGTGCGGTTCCAAGCTCCCTGAAGCTTGGCCGCTCCTTTTCGCAACGCCCGTGCAACAGCCCTGGAATCGCGCCTGCCGCGATGTCGCAGGCGCTTGAACGAGGATCAACCACCATTGAGCGATGGCGGCAAACGGGACATGCTACCATGACGACATGCAAGCGCTCGCCCAACGCAGCGCGCTGGGAGGAAACGGATCACATGGACGACATCGAGAACAGAACCATCAGCAAGGTGCTCTGGAGGCTCATACCCTTTCTGATTGCCTGCTACTTCGTGGCCTACCTGGACCGCGTCAACGTCGGCTTCGCCAAGCTGCAGATGGCGTCGGCGCTCGGGTTGTCCGAGGCGGCCTACGGCCTTGGCGCCGGCCTGTTCTTCATCGCCTATTTCCTGCTCGAGGTGCCGTCCAACCTCGCGCTGGACAGGTTCGGCGCGCGGCTCTGGATCGCCCGCATCATGATCAGCTGGGGGATCATCTCCGGCCTTTTCGCCTTTATCGGCCCGATCTCGTCGGTGACTGGGCTTTCGACGCATTGGGTGTTCTACGTCCTGCGCTTCCTGCTGGGCATCGCTGAGGCGGGGTTCTTCCCCGGGATCATCTTCTACCTCACGCTTTGGTTCCCGTCCGTTTACCGCGCCCGCGTGGTGTCGTTGTTCATGCTGGCGATCCCGTTCTCGTCCATCATCGGCGCGCCGATCTCCGGTGCCTTGCTGAACATCACCGGCGCCGGCCTCGATGGCTGGCAATGGCTGTTCATCCTGGAAGCCCTGCCGTCGGTACTGATGGGCTTCGGGGTCATCGCCTACCTGACCGACCGGCCGGCGCAGGCGGCCTGGCTCAAGGACGACGAGAAGACCTGGCTTGAAGCACGGTTGGCCGCAGAGAAAACCAAGAAAGAGGCCGCCGAGCACCTGAGCATCGGCAAGGCGCTGAGCGACCGGCGCGTCCTGGCCTGCGCGTTCGTGTACTTCTGCTTGAACGCCGCGAGCTACGGCGTGGCGTTCTTCCTGCCAACTATCGTCAAGGGGTTCGGCGCCAGCAACGTCCAGACCGGGCTGCTGTCCGCGCTGCCGTTCGTGTTCGGCGCGGTGGGGATGGTGCTGCTGGGCCGCAACTCCGACCGCACGTTGAAGCGCCGGGAGCACGTTTGCTTCGCGCTGCTGCTCGCCATGGTCGGGGTTGGAGGTGCGGGGCTGGTGTCCTCCCCGGCCATGGTGCTGGGCCTGCTCTGCCTGGGACAGATCGGCGTGTCCGCCATGCCGCCGCTGTTCTGGCCGATCCCGAGCACGTTCCTGACCGGCACTTCGGCGGCGGCGGGGATCGCTGCG
Organism: uncultured Acetobacteraceae bacterium; assembly: GCA_937858325.1. GTDB lineage: Bacteria > Pseudomonadota > Alphaproteobacteria > Acetobacterales > Acetobacteraceae > CAHJXG01. The sequence goes on along the minus strand of CALMAB010000047.1, from coordinate 2,004 downwards.
ATCAACTCGCTCGGCAACCTGTCGGGTTTCGCCGGCCCCTACATGATGGGGTACCTGAAGGACGTGACCGGGACCTTCACGACCGGGCTGCTCGTGCTGGGCGGCTGCGCCCTGGCCGGCGCCATCGTCGCCATGACGCTGAGGGTCAACACGCAGTTGGAGGTGGCCGGGCCAGGAAGGCCGGCGCTTGCGCACTGACGCGGCCGTTTGATCAGGGAACACCCGCCATGCAATACCGAACGCTCGGCCGGAGCGGACTGCAGGTGTCGCCGCTGTGTCTCGGCACCATGATGTTCGGCGGCCCCACGGACGAGGCCGCCGCGCGTCGCATCATCGATGCCGCCGCCGATGGGGGGATCAACTTCATCGACACGGCCAACGCTTACGAAGGAGGCCGGTCGGAGGAGATCGTGGGCCGCGGCATCGCGGCACGGCGGCGGCACTGGATGCTGGCCACCAAGCTGGCGAACCCGGCCGGCCCCGGCCCCAACGACCGCGGCCTGTCGCGCCGCCACGCGATGGACGCCGTGGACGATAGCCTCAAGCGGCTCGGCGTCAGCGAGATCGACATCCTGTATTTGCACAAGGAGGACCATGCGACGCCGCTGGCGGAAACCGTGCACGCGATGGCGGACCTGATCCGGGCCGGCAAGCTGCGCTACTTCGGCGTGTCCAACTTCCGCGCTTGGCGCGTGGCGGAGATCTGCCGGCTGTGCGACGCGGCCGGCATCGACCGCCCGGTGGTCAGCCAGCCCTACTACAACGCCATGAACCGGATGCCGGAGGTGGAGCACCTGCCGGCCTGCGCCGCCCTCGGCCTGGGCGTGTTCCCGTACAGCCCGCTGGCCCGCGGCGTCCTGACCGGCAAGTACCAGCCGGACGCGCAGCCGGACCGCGACAGCCGGGCCGGGCGGCAGGACAAGCGGATCATGGAAACCGAGTTCCGGCCGGAAAGCCTGCGCATCGCGCAGCGGCTGGCGGAGCACGCAAAGGCGCGCGGCATAACACCGGGCCAGTTCGCGGTCGCCTGGGTGCTGAACAACGCCCTGGTCACCGGCGTGATCGCCGGCCCCCGCACGGAAGCGCAATGGGCGGACTACCTGGGGGCGCTGGCCTACCGCTTCACCGCGGAGGACGAGGCGCTGGTGGACAGCCTGGTGCCGGCCGGCCATCCCTCGACCCCTGGCTACAACGACCCGGCCTATCCGCTGGAAGGCCGGGTGCCGCGCGCCGCGCCGCCGTAGGAAGCCGCCGTTGAGCTGGATCACTGGCGTTGGCTTGACGCCGTTCGGCCGATCAGAGGGGCGGACGACCCTGGACCTGATGAGCGATGCCGCCTCGGCCGCCCTGGCCGATGCCGGGCTGCGGCGCGAGGAGGTGGACGGCTTGATCACCGGCTACTCCACGACCTTGCCGCACCTCATGCTTTCGACGGTGTTCGCGGAGCACTTCGGCCTGGCGCCATCTTACGCCCATGCCATCCAGCTCGGCGGCGCGACCGGCTTCGCCGCCGTCATGCTGGCGCACGAGCTGGTGGCGGCCGGCGTGCTGCGCCACGTGCTCGTCGTCGCCGGGGAGAACCGGATGACCGGGCAACCGCGGGACGCCGCGGTCCAAACGCTCGCCCAGGTCGGGCACCCGCGCTACGAGGTGCCGCTGGGGCCGACCATTCCCGCCTATTACGGGCTGGTCGCGTCGCGCTACATGCACGAGACCGGCACGGTCGCGGCGGACCTGGCGGAACTGGCGGTGCTGATGCGCCGCCACGCCGCGCTGCATCCCGGCGCGCAGTTCCGTGATGCGATGGGCGTGGCCGATGTCCTTTCTTCCAAACCGATTGCCGCGCCGTTGCGCATCCTGGACTGCTGCCCGGTGTCCGACGGCGGCGCCGCGGTTGTGGTCAGCCGCGACCGCACCGGCGGGGCTGGCGTGCGTGTCATCGGCTGCGGCCAGGCGCACACCCATCAGCACGTGTCCGCGGCCCCCAGCCTTTCGTCGTTCGGC
>CALMAB010000046.1 GCA_937858325.1 uncultured Acetobacteraceae bacterium | reverse complement strand
GTGCGCAGGTTGGGGGCGTCCGGCACGTCGGTGCCCACGATCACCGCATCCAGCTCGCCCGCGCGCAGCATCGCCAGCATGTCGCGGCCCGGCGGCGCCCGCTCCGTCCAGGAAGGGTCGTGGTACTCGGCCACGTGCGCGTCCTCGAACGTGACCCAGCGCACCGCGTCCGCCGGCACGCCATGGCCCTCCGCGAGGATGCCGCGCAGCCACATGCCCGTGGTTTGGCTGTAAGCGCGCACGCCGACGCGGCGGCCGGAAAGGTCGGCGGGGCCGCGCAGCGCGCTGTCCGCCCGGCACAGCAGCGCCGCTTCCTGGAACCGCGCCGCCATCGTCACGGGCAGCAGCACCAACGGCTTGTTGTAGGCCTTCGCCTGCAGAAACGTGGCGCTGGCCATCTCGCACACGTCGAAGCGGCTTTCCCGCACCATGGGCGCGAAAGCCCGGTTGACCGGCGACACGTCGGCGAACTGCAGGTGGAGCTTGGGGGACGCGACCTGGCCGGAGCGGAGCGCCGCGGTGTGCTGGTAGGCGCCCATCGCCGCGCGCAGCACGGTCCCGCCCGGCACCGCTCAGTTCCCCGCGTCCGAGAAGGGGCGGTATTGCAGCCCCTTCGCCGCCAGCTTGTCCCGCATCCCGTAGATGTCCAGGCCCAACTCGCCCGCCTGCAGCCGGGCGCGCGTGCCCGCTTCCTTCTGCTCGCGCGCCTCGCTCCGGCGCAGCACGTCGTCGGCGGCTGGCCGCGGCACCACCACCACGCCGTCGTCGTCGGCCACCACGAGGTCGCCGGGCCGGACGAGCTGGCCTGCGCAAACTATGGGCACGTTGACCGCGCCGAGCGTTTCCTTGACCGTGCCCTGCGCCGAAACCGCCTTGGACCACACGGGGAAGCGCATGGCGGTCAGCGCCGCCACGTCGCGCACCCCCGCCTCGATCACCAGCCCCAGCACGCCGCGGGCGGCCAGCGAGCAGGCCAGCAATTCGCCGAAATACCCGGTGTCGCAGGGCGAGGTGGGGGCGACCACCAGCACGTCCCCCGCCCGGCACTGCTCGACGGCCACGTGCAGCATCCAGTTGTCGGCGGGCGGGATGGACACCGTGACGGCGCTGCCCGCGAGCTTCGCCCCCGGCCAAACCGGCCGCATGTGGGAGGCGAGCAGGCCGGTGCGGCCCTGCGCCTCGTGCACGGTTGCCACACCGTAGGGCGCGAACGCCTCCGCGACCTCGCGCGCAACGCGAGGCGGGTCGGTGAGCACCAGGCCGGCGGTGGTTATGCTCACGATGCGATCCCCCCTTCTGCCAGGTCGTCCTGTCCGGCGACCTGTGTCGTGTCCTCGCCCATGCTCTCCGGCAGCGGCGGCGTGCCGTGGGTGTGGAAGCTTGCAATGGTCTGCAAGCCCCAGGCCTGGCCCTTGCGGCGCTCGGCCTCCGTCCAGGTGATCGGGCGCCAGTCGGGCGCCAGCACCAGCCGGGCGCCGGCGTTGGCGACCTCCACCCGGTTGCCGCCGGGTTCATAGACGTAAAGAAAGAAGGTCTGCTGCACCGCGTGCTTGTGCGGCCCGGTTTCGATGAACACGCCGTGCTCCAGGAAAATGTCGGCCGCGCGCAGGATCTCCTCGCGGCTGTCCAGCGCAAAGGTGACGTGGTGGAAGCGGCCTGGCACGCCGTGCGCTTCGCGCGTGTAGGCGAAGTCGTAGCTCTTGTTGGTGGCCGTCAGCCACATGCCGACCTCCGTGCCGTCGTCCAGCACGATCTGCTCCGTGAGGCGGAAACCGAGGAAACGCTCGAAGAACTCGCGGTTGGCCCGGATGTCGGCGGCCAGGCAGTTGAAGTGGTCGAGCCGCCGCACGTTCACCCCGCGCGCCGGGAAGCGCTGCGCCTGGTTCTTGAGCGAGGGGCGCAAGGCGGGCGGCGCCTCGTACCACTCGGTCTCATAGTAGAGTTCGAGCAGGTGCCCGTCCGGGTCGCGGAAGCGGAAGGCGGGGCCGTGGCCCAACTCTCCATCGTGCCAGCCCACGGCGAGGCCGGAACTCTCAAGCGCCGCCACGCGCCGGGCCAGCGCCTGCGGGCTGCGGGCGCGGAAGGCGGCGTGGCCGAGGCCGGAGGTGTGGGACGCCGTGAGCTGCAAGGAATACCGCTCGTAGTCGTCCCAGCCCCGGAGGTAAACGGACCCGCCCCGGCGCCCGCTCTCCGTCATGCCCATCACGTCCACGAAGAAGCGCAAGCTTTCCTCGGGCTTGGGCGTCAGCAGTTCCAGATGGGCCAGGTGGGCCACGTCCATGCAGGGTTCGTCGTGCATGATGTCGTCTCCTGGCTGAAGGCAGGTCCTAATGCGCGACGGCTTCCTTGGTCGCCGCGCCGGCGCCGAGCTGCGTCGATGCGATGGCGATGGCGGCGCAGGCGGCGGGGATGGCCAGGATCGCGAGGATGGCGCTGAAGCCCCAGCCCAATCCCAGCAGGGCGCCCCCGACCGCCGAGCCGAGGATGCTGCCGAAGCGCCCGATCCCCAGCATCCAGCTCACGCCGGTGGCCCGCGCCACCGTGGGGTAGCAGCCCGGCGCAAAAGCGTTCAAGCCGGTTTGCGCGCCGCTCATGCAGAACCCCACGGAGAACACCAGCGCCGCCAAGAACGGCGACACCACCCCCAACTGCGAGAGCGCAAGCACGCACAGCCCACCGCCCAGGTAGGCCGCCCCGATCACGAAGGCCGGGCGCGCCTTGTCCATCGCCCAGCCGACGACCACCGCGCCGACGGTGCCGCCGACCTGGAACAGCGCGGTCACGTTGGCAGCGGTGGCGATGGACAGGCCGGCGTCCTTCATGATCGTGGGAAGCCAGCCGGTCAGCAGGTAGATCACCAGCAAGCCCATGAAATACGTGACCCAGAGCGCCACCGTGGTCACGCCGTAGCCGCGGGAGAACAGCACGCCGATGGGCTTGCGCGCCTGCAACGGCGGCTCGGCCGAGACAAACGTCTCGTTGCCCGTGAACCGGTGCCCGGTCACGCGACCCAGCGTCGCGGCGATCTTCCCGGACCCGGCGCCGCGCAACGCCAGCAAGCGCGCCGATTCCGGCAGGAACACCGCCAGCACCGGGACCAGGAGCAGCGGCACGACGCCGCCCAGCACCAGCACGGAGCGCCAGCCGTAAAGCGGGATCAAGTACCCGGCCGCGAGGCCGACCGCGGCGGAGCCGAGGTTGAACCCGGTGAACATGACCGTGATCATCAAGGAGCGCCGCCGCTGCGGCGCGTATTCCGACATCAAGGTCGTGGCGTTGGGCATGGCGGCACCCATGCCCATTCCGGCCAGCAAGCGCAGCACCGCCATCTCGACCGGCGTGGACGCCCAGGCGGCCGCGAGCGTTAGCAACCCGAACAACAGGATGGAAGCGATCAGCACGACCTTGCGCCCGAAGCGGTCCGAGGACGGGCCTGCCACCAAGGCCCCGATCACCAGGCCGAACGGCGCGGCGCTGATCACGATGCCGAACGCCGGCCGCGAGATGGCCCAGTCCTGCAGGATCGAGGGGGTCACGAAGCCCATGATGGCCACGTCCATGCCGTCGGCCACCACCACCAGGAAGCACATGGCCACCAGGAACCATTGGAACGCCGAGATCGGCCGCTCGTCGATGAAGGCCTTGATGTCCACGGTGCTTGCCAACGGCGCCCCCACGGAAGCCGCCGCGCCGGCCCTACCCGACATGGCCTGCTCCTGCGCCGATGGCCGGGGCGGCAAGTGGGCATTGCCGGGCGCGCGTGGTGGCGGTGTGCATCGGGTGGACCCTCCCTGCGGCGGCCGTTGCTCGGCTCTGCGCTGATTGATGTCCCGGGGATTTAGCCCCGCGTGCCCGGCCTTGTCCTATCGCTTTTCCCGGCCGTGCCGCCGCCCCGGGTTATAGCGGGCGCCACGCCGCGCCCGGCCAGCTCCGCCACGTGGGCGCGCTGGCACTCAACGAACGCCAGGGCCGCCGGCGACAGCGCGCC
>CALMAB010000045.1 GCA_937858325.1 uncultured Acetobacteraceae bacterium | reverse complement strand
TGAGCCCTTACGTCCAGGATCGGCGTGTCGCCTAGATCTCGAATGACCTCTGCGCTACCGGGTCCAGCCGCAAGTCGCCGACCAGGAGCCACTTGTCCGGGTAACGCGAGTGCGTGCCCATCGCGAACGCCATGCCCTTCGCGGGATACCGTTCGTTGAAGATCTGCGCCATTCTGTCCAGTGTCGCCGCTGCCCCCATCCGCTTCTCCCAGTTGTAGAACATCGTTGCCGTCTCCCAGTCGTCGCAGGTTGCCCTATGCGTCTTGCCGTCGGCGTCGATCCAATCAAAGTGGAAGGCGTAGGGACAAGGCTTCAGGGCTACCAGGTCAGGGTCGAGAAAGGACTTCTGCCGTGCTGCCGTCTCATAGGCCTGGCGCTCCTCCTCGATCTGCTCCGGCGTCTTCGCCTTCGCGCGGAAGCGGCTCTTCGCTGGCCGGACCAGCGTGAGGCTCATGCCCTTCGCGGCCGCCTCCGCGGTGGACCCCATGACCAACGGCGCCAGGAAGCTCGCGCGCTCGCGCTCCGGCATTCCGTCGCCGACACGGATCGTGTCCTCCTGCACCCTTCGGCTCTCGCGCCGTCGGTCCTCGCCGCCCGGAGCGATCCAGTCGTACTCGATCCATTGCCAGCGGGCGAACTGGTCCCGAAGGCGGCGGAAATGGATGGGATACTGGCGCCGCCATTTGCCGCCCAAGGTGACGCCCGCACAGCAGACCGTCTCGCCGTGGCGATCACCGACGTGCGGCAACGCCTTTACAAGAACGAGGACGCGTTCACGCCCACTCTTCCGCAATCTTTCGGCTTCCGACGTGGAGGCGGCTGTTGGCAAACCCGGTGCTCACGCTGAGGTGGCGAGTCGTGATCGGGACCGTACCAGAGAGGGCCTGGGCGACGATAGTGCGATGGCACGCCGAATGGTCGCGCTCGAAGCACATCAGGCAGGCGCCGCCCTCGGCGACCAGACTGGCCGCGGTGCCCAGGTCGGCTTGGGCAATCTCCGTCCGCATGTGGCGGGTGAACACGCTCTGGAAACGGGCAACATCGCCCGCCCTGGCTGCCTCTCTGCCCTCCTTGGGATCGCCGAGGCCACGGAGATGCACGTAGTCGATGCCCGCGTCCGCTAGCGCAGCGGACAAAGCCTTCTTGGCGAAGCCCCTCCGACGGGAGATTGCGAGTTCGCGGACGTCGATGAGCCGGGTGATCGAGAAAGCGAGCAGCGTGGCGATGAAGTCCGCCAGATCGGCCGCCTCATATCCGATCGTCGCCAATACCACTCGGTTGGTTCTCATTCCGCCGGTGTGGAGTGGCGCAGGAATCCTGTCAACGAGTGTGCCATGTGCTCCTCTGCTTTTGCAGGGCTGTCGTGAGCCGCGATGTGGTGGCCACCCTGCCTTTGTGTGATCCTGACGATGTCCGCTGACATCTGGGGTAACCGGATGCGCTTTCGTCAAACCAAGAGGCATCAGCAGCACCGATTCCCAGTTGACTCATGGGATTTGTTCACCCTACGTTCTCGCCTATGACGAGCAACGCCAACCCGGCCACGCAAGATCAGTCTCGGTTCCCGCAACGGGATCGGCGGAACCTGCACCTCGTTCAACCCAGCGTCCTGCGAATAGGGCGGGAAACGGCGTAGGCGGGTCTGACGGCAGTTCGCTGCCGATCAGACTTCTCCTACCCTTTTCCGTTCCCCCGCCCGCTGTCCTCGGGGCAGCGGGCGGTATCCGCTCTCATGCGCAGGATTCCCATCCATGCCCATCATCGTGGGTCACCAACGCATTGTTGGTGACGTCGCGGGCGAGATCGCCCGCCTGGAATCGCTTGTCACCGCTCTCGATCGCATTGGCAGTGGCGAAATGCCACCAGCTGCGGAACTCGAGGCAGCGCCCCTGCTGGATCCCTACTGCCTCGACACGTGCACTTTGACCTGCCTGATCGGAGCCAATCAGGGCCACCCCGTTCTGAAAGGTCCGGTCATCCGGACAACCGAGGTTTGGGCGCTGGCAACGGAACTCGGCTGGGTCCGGACCTTAAGCCGCCTGTACCGCCTGGGCATGCCGGTGCACCGGGAAAAGCGCACGTGAGCGCGACCGTAGTCAACCGGAGGGTTGGCGCCTTCATCCTCGTCACGGACGAGAACGGGGTCCGCTACGCGGTCCGGCTCGGCGCCGTCCTCGCACTCAGCGACGGCGACGAAGCGCGGGACACCACGATCATGCAAATGCCTGGTGGCCGCGCGGTGCCAATCGGGGCGCCGCTCGAGGAGGTCCTCAAGTGGTTCATCTAGCAGCGTGCAGCGGCAATGCAGGGGCAGTCTCCCGGGAGTCGCAATCAATGGACTCGACAGATCCGTCCGGCTGTGCAAGAAGCTGCGCCGTCATGCATCAGACCGCCGCCATAAGCATACGGGTTTAGTCGCCGCCGCAAGTCGGCGTCACAGAACTACTTCCGTTTCTTGCTGGCACATCAGGTCATCGCATGTCCTCAAAGTCCGCACATCTTGTCTCGGCTTCAGGTGGTCCACTCTTGCCTGCTGAGAAGTTCGAGGATCTCACTCTCGAAGTTGCTGTCCCAAACGCAGCCAACAATCGTCATCTCCTTAGCTGCCCGCGAATAGCCCGGCGCTGACCAGCCCGAGCCCGCCGCGGCATCCGTCGCGGTCGCCCATTCGCCTGTGACGTGAGGGTTCCATGACGAAGCACCATGCTGGCCGCTCCGGCGGCGGAATGGCCACGGCTGCCCGTTTCGCCGCGGCTGCGTCCTGCCCAGCCGTCCTCTCCCGAACAGCCATGCCCAGGACTTTCGCCCGCCCACCGAATGCCCCGGCATTCGGCTGGGGCGCAGGCCGCGGTTCCGCATGGCTTCAGGAGAACGCCCGTGAGCACGAAATCCGCCTTCCGCAATCAAAGGCCCGTCTTCCGTAACCCTTCACCGCCCTACGCGGAGAAGACGCTCGACCACCCGCGCTGGCTTTTCCCGAGCCGCAAGAACAGCCGCCAGGTCTCGTGCTGGACCGCGGGCGAATTCCGGGCCGTCGTCGCGTTCGAGGCGGCCTCGCCCCTGCTGGTCCAATCCTATGAGGAGCGGCCGGAGCTTGTCGCGCTCCGGGATGGGCCTGATTGGTACCGTTACACCCCAAGCTTCCGCGTGGTCCTCGCCAGCGGACCGGTCATGATGGAGCTCTCGTCCGACGGGGCGCCAAGGACGCCCCGCCAAGCCCTGGTCGCCCAGCTTGCTCGGGCACAGTTCGAGCGGCACGGCACCCGCTTCGCCGAGATCGCCCACGGCGCGTTGCGGGCTCAGCCGCGCGCGCGGGATGCCGACCTGCTGGTCCGCTATCTCGCGACCGTGCCCACCGCCGCCGAGGTGATGCAGGCCCGCGACGTGCTGTCGATGGGACCCGCGTCGATCGCGCGCGTGGAGGCGGGGACAGGGATCCGTCGGGAACGGCTCCTGGCCATGGTGCGCCGTGGCGAACTCGATGTGGTCAGCCCGCCGCCCCTTACCCTGGAAAGCGAATTGGCGCTTCCCTTGGCGGGAGGTCCGGCATGAGCGACCTGGTCCCGCACCGCGAGAGCCTCCCCGTGTCTGTCCAGGTCACGCCGCCGCGGATCCGGCCCGGCGACCGGCTCGACGTGGGCGCGGTCATCTACGAGGCCATCCGCAAGGTGGAGCAGCGCGTGCTGTTCGTGCGCGAGGACACAGGCGCCGAGGTCTGGCTCAACGCCGCCGAGCTCATCCGGAAGTTCGCCGCGGGCGAGGCGCGCATCGCCTTGCCGGGGTGGCTGCCGGAAGCCCGG
>CALMAB010000044.1 GCA_937858325.1 uncultured Acetobacteraceae bacterium | reverse complement strand
AAGTAGCGCGGCTCCGCCCGGCGCAGCTGCTCGTTCCGGTCGCCAGCCTCGGTTTGCTGCTGCTGTGCGACCGGCGCCTGTCGCGCGGGAAGGCCGGGCGGGCGTGAGCGGCCCGCCGCGGCCCCTGCCGTTCAGGCCGGGATGATGCCCATGGCGCCCGCGCTGTCGGCCGGCTGGCCGAGGACGGCGGACAGGGCGGCGGTCTGGCTTCCCGTCCCGTCCGACGAGGCGTAATCCCAGCCGTTGCCTTGCGCGGTCGCCGGGGACAAGGCCCGGGTCAGCAGCCGCTCGTCCGTCACCCCTTGCAGCACCAGCGACCCTTTGCCGACCAGCTCGTCGGGGCCGGTGCGGGTGTCGTACACGACGAACAGATCCGGGCCGTCCGCGCCCACGGTGAAGGTGTTGCCGCCGGCAAAGGTGCCGTGGAACACCGCGTACTCCGCGCTGCCGATGGCGGGGCGGAAGAGGCTTATGGGAGGGAAGTTGTAGTTGTACGTGTAAAGCTCCGGCACCAGCGCCACGCTGCCGTCCACCTTGGCAAGGGGCACGTCGCTGGCGGTCGGGCCGTTGGTGTCCACGTCGTAGTTGCGGAAGCCGATGTGGTCGCCGCGCCCGAGATCGGTGATCACGTCCATGGGGCCTTTGAACGTGTCCCCGTCCGACACGACGCCGTCGCCCGCGGCGTCGTTCAGCACCACCAGGTTGCCGTCGTTGACCAGCGTGAACGTGTCGCGGCCCAGGCCGCCGGTCAGGGTGTTGCCGGGCTGCATGCCGCTGCCGCCGCCGAGGCTGATCAGCGTGTCCCGGCCGTTGCCGCCGATCAGCGTGTTGCCCAGGCCGCCGGCCGTCAGGGTGTCGTCGCCGTTGCCGCCGGACGCGACGCCGCCCGTGGCGTATTGCAGGCGGATGGAATCGTCGCCGTTGCCGCCGTCCACGAAGATGGGGGTGTCGGAATAAGGAAACACGGCCGTGGCGAGGATGGTGTCGTTGCCGTTGCCGCCGAACACCGCGGAACTGTTGGTCCAGTCCGGCTGGTTCTGGGAATTGAAGTAATCGTTGCCGTTTCCGAGCTGATAAACAGGCATGAGCCCTCGTTCCTCCAATGGCCTGGCAGCAACGGGGTTGATCCCCGTGCCGATGAGGCGGCCAAGACTTAGGGAAACGCCGCCGGCCTCGCTGTGACCTCCGTCACACCGGCCGGCATTGGGTTTGTCCGGAACTTGACAAGGGCGCGCCGCTGCGGCGTGCTTCGTGCGGTGAACGTTGGCGTTCCGACCCGACAGGTCCGTTTCGGAACTAATACGCCGGGTGGTTTTGCCGCCGTTCTGGGCAGCGGTGCCCCGATGCTGAAAAACAGGGCAGTATTGCTGACCTAGCTGCTGTTTTCCGCATCGCCAAGCGGCCGGGGCACCCTTATATGCTTGCGCAAGACGGACGCACGGCGACTTGATCGGAGGGATGTGACCATGGCTGACCGCATGCTGCAATTCGTGAGCCTGGCGCAGCGCCAGCCGGACAAGCGCGCTTCCTCCATGCGGCGGGAAGACTTCGCCGAAATCTACGCGGACTTCGACCCGGCGCAGGCCAGCGCGCAAAGCAGCCGGTGCAGCCAGTGCGGCGTGCCGTTCTGCCAGGTCCACTGCCCGCTCGCCAACAACATCCCGGACTGGCTCAAGCTCACGGCGGAGAACCGGCTGCAGGAAGCCTACGAGGTCAGCGCCGCCACCAACACCTTCCCGGAAATCTGCGGGCGCATCTGCCCGCAGGACCGGCTGTGCGAGGGCAACTGCGTCATCGAGAAGGGGTTCGAAAGCGTCACCATCGGCGCCGTGGAGCGGTTCATCACCGACCACGCCTGGGAGCAGGGCTGGGTGACAGGGCCGAAGCCGCGGCAGGAACGGCCGCAGTCGGTGGGGATCATCGGCGCCGGGCCGGGGGGCTTGGCGGCGGCGGAGCGGGTGCGGACGCTGGGATACCAGGTGTATGTCTATGACCGGTATGACCGGGTGGGCGGGCTGTTGAGCTACGGCATCCCCGGGTTCAAGCTGGAAAAGGACATCGTGCTGCGCCGCTGGAAGCTGCTGGAGGACGGCGGCATCACGTTCCACCTGGGCGTGGAGCTGGGGCGGGACCTGAGCTTCGCGGAGCTGCGGGCGCGGCATGACAGCGTGCTGATCGCCACCGGCGTCTACAAGGCGCGCGACATCGGCGGACCCGGCGCCGGGCTGCCGGGGATCGAGACGGCGATGGACTTCCTGACGGCGAGCAACCGGCAGGGCCTGGGCGACGACGTGCCGCACTTCCAAAGCGGGCGGCTGAACGCGGCGGGCAAGCGCGTCGTGGTGGTCGGCGGCGGCGACACGGCGATGGACTGCGTGCGGACCGCGGTGCGGCAAGGCGCGGCGAGCGTTTCGTGCCTGTACCGGCGCGACAAGGCCAACATGCCCGGCTCCATGCGCGAGGTGAAGAACGCGGAGGAGGAAGGCGTGCAGTTCGTGTGGCTGTCGGCACCGGAGGCGTTCCTGGGCGACGACTTTGTCACGGGGGTGCGGGTGCAGCGGATGCGGCTCGGCCTCACCGACAGCTCCGGCCGGCAGGCGGTGGAAGCGACGGACAGCCGGATGACCCTGGACGCGGACCTGGTGGTCAAGGCGCTGGGCTTCGACCCGGAGGAACTGCCGCGGCTGTGGGGCGAGCCGGGGCTGGAAGTGAGCCGGTGGGGCACGCTGAAGGTGGAGCACCGGACGCAGATGACGGCGATGCCGGGCGTGTTCGCGGCGGGCGACATCGTGCGGGGGGCGAGCCTGGTGGTGTGGGCGATCCGCGACGGGAGGGACGCGGCGGCGCGGATGCACAAGTACATGCAGCAGGGGGCGATGCAGGTCGCGGCTGAGTAAGGGGGTACGCGCTGACCAAGCTACTCGACGTCAATAAAGGGGAACGGGCCGCAGATGAGCGACGACGCGCTGAGCATGGTTTTGGGAGCGTTGGTCCGCCTGGAAGGCAACCTGACGAAAGTCCAGGACGACCTGACGGCCTTGCGCGCCGATCTGACATCCCTGCGCGTCGATGCCATGGCTCGCCTTGACCGGCACGAGAACCACCTGACGAGCATACGGGACGACATAAGTGTGGCCATGGGTGGGACGGATCACGTGCGTCGAATATCCGACAACACTCGGGAGGACGTGCGCGGCCTGTCGGACCGCGCGGGCGAGGGCGGCAAGGCATGAGCTGCCCCCAGCAGGCAAGCGCCGGGCTTGTCGCTTTTCCACAAGAACGCCGAGGAGTTGCGCCAGCGCGGGGTGAGGCCGTGACGGATCGGACGGCGATGCGATGAGCGGGATACGCTGGCCGGGGCTGTGGCTGATGGGCGCACTGGCGTTGGGTCCTGCCGCGGCCTGCGTCGCTCGCGCTCAAACCGAGCAGCCGGCACAAGCTGCAACAGCGCACCAGCTCGCCCGGGCGTTCCTTGCGAAGATCGACATAGACCGCGTGCTCGACGAAACCATCAACGCGACCCGAAGCACGATGATCGGAAAGCTCAAAGGTTTCGGCAAAGACGATGCCGAGGCGGCCGATCTGATCGACCGGCTTATGATACCGGAGTTCCACGCCAGGACGCCGGAACTGCGCACGCGGCTTGAAGGCATACTGGCGTCGGATTTCACCTCCGACGAGTTGCAAGCGGTGCTGAACAACGAAAACAATGCCGCGCGCCAGAGCGCCATTGCGAAGGTGCCGCAGATGCATGCCGCCTTCACCAATGCAGGACGAAGTTGGGGCGCAGCAGTGGGCCGCGACACTTTCGTGAAAAACCATGTGACTTTTGAAAAACTCGGCATCGACGAAAAGGCGATTGCGCAATGACTGACCACTCCGAGCCGGACTTCCCCGCCGACTTCGTTTCCGCCTGGGCCGCCAACGCCGCGCGCCTCGAACACACCTACGACCCCGCCCAGGAGCACGATGCCTGCGGCGTCGGCGTCGTCGCCGCGCTCGATGGCAAGGCGCGGCGGGACGTGGTGCAGGCGGGCATCGACGCGTTGCGCGCCGTGTGGCACCGCGGCGCCGTGGACGCGGACGGCAAGACCGGGGACGGCGCCGGCATCCACATCGAAATCCCGCAGGACTTCTTCGCGGAGGCGGTGCGCCGCTCCGGGCACGCGGAGCCGCCGGGCCGCATGGCGGTGGGCATGGTGTTCCTGCCCAAGACCGACCTCAGCGCGCAGGAACGCTGCCGGCAGATCGTGGAAACGGAAATCCTGGCGCTCGGCTACGGCATCTACGGCTGGCGCCAGGTGCCGATCCACACCGACTGCATCGGCGAAAAGGCCAACGCCACCCGGCCGGAAATCGAGCAGATCATGATCCGCGGGCGGCCCGGCCTAGACGTGGAGGGCGACGGCGCGGTGTTCGAGCGCGACCTGTACGTGATCCGGCGCCGGATCGAGAAGCAGGCCATCGCCGCGCAGATCCCGGAGCTTTACATCTGCTCGCTGTCCTGCCGGAGCATCATCTACAAGGGGATGTTCCTGGCGGAAAGCCTGGCCGACTTCTACCCGGACCTCCGTGACCCGCGCTTCGTCAGCCGGTTCGCGATCTACCACCAGCGCTATTCCACCAACACCTTCCCGACCTGGCGCCTGGCGCAGCCGTTCCGGATGCTGGCGCACAACGGGGAGATCAACACCGTCCACGGCAACACCAACTGGATGAAGTCGCACGAGACGCGGCTGGCGGCGGGGGCCTTGGACGGCTTCGTCGAGGACGTGAAGCCGGTGGTGCAGGCGGGCGGGTCGGACACGGCGACCTTGGACAACGTGTTCGAGCTGCTGGTGCGCGCCGGGCGCGACGCGCCGATGGCCAAGGCGCTGCTGATCCCGGCCAGCATCGGGCAGGACGCGACCATGCCCAAGGCGCACCGCGACCTGTTCAGCTACTGCAACGCCGTCATGGAGCCGTGGGACGGCCCGGCGGCGATCACCGCCACCGACGGGCGCTGGGTGATCGCGGGGCTGGACCGCAACGGGCTGCGCCCGCTCCGCTACACCATCACGGACAGCAAGCTGCTGGTGGTGGGCAGCGAGACGGGGATGGTGAAGTTCTCGGAAGCAGAGGTCGTCGCCAAGGGCCGGGTGGGTCCCGGTCAGACGGTGGGCGTCGATCTGGAAGACGCGCGGTTCTACGGCGACGACGAGATGAAGGACCTGCTCGCCGCCCGGCAGCCGTTCGGGGAATGGACCAAGGGGATCACCCGGCTCGACGGCATCATCAAGACGGACGCGCCGGAGACCGTGCAGTACGCGCCGGAGGAGCTGCGGCGGCGGCAGCTCGCGGTGGGCACCACGCTGGAAGAGCTGGAGATGATCCTGCACCCCATGGTGGAGGACAGCGCCGAGGCCATCGGCTCCATGGGGGACGACACGCCCATCGCGGTGCTGAGCGAGAAGTACCGCGGCCTGCACCACTACTTCCGCCAAGGGTTCAGCCAGGTCACCAATCCCCCCATCGACAGCCTGCGGGAAACGCGGGTGATGACGCTGAAGACCCGGCTCGGCAACCTCGGCAACGTCTTGGACGAGGACAGCAGCCAGTGCGACCTGCTGCAGCTCGAAAGCCCCGTGCTGAGCAACGCCGAGTTCGCGGCGATGACGGCGCGCATGGGGGAGGCGGCGTGCCGGGTGGACTGCACCTTCCCGGTGGCGGAGAGGGAGGCCGGGCTGCGCGCCGGGCTGGACCGCATCCGGCGCGAGGCGGAGGAGAGCGTGCGCGCCGGCTGCGCCCACGTGGTGCTGACGGACGAGGCGCAGGGGGAGGACCGCGCCCCCATGCCGATGATCCTGGCCACGGGCGCGGTACACACGCACTTGGTGCGGCAGTCCTTGCGCACCTTCACCAGCCTCAACGTGCGCAGCGCCGAGTGCATCGACACCCATTACTTCGCCGTCTTGATCGGGGTGGGGGCGACCACGGTGAACGCCTACCTGGCCCAGGAGGGGATCGCCGACCGGCACCGGCGCGGCCTGTTCGGGCCGATGACGCTGAAGGAGGCGGTGCAGCGGTATAAAAAGGCGGTCGATAAGGGGCTGCTGAAGATCATGTCCAAGATGGGCATCTCGGTCATCAGCTCTTACCGCGGCGGCTACAACTTCGAGGCCATCGGGCTGTCCCGCGCCTTGGTGGGCGAGTTCTTCCCGGGCATGCAGTCGCGCATCTCGGGCATCGGGCTGTCCGGCCTCGCCCGGCGCATCCTGGGGCTGCACGAGGCCGCGTGGGGCGGGGAAGCGGCGACGCTGCCGGTGGGGGGCGTGTACAAGCTGCGCCGCCGGGGCGAGGTCCACGCGTTCGACGGCGGGCTGATCCACACCTTGCAGACCGCGGTGGCGACGGACAGTTTCGAGACCTACCGGCGCTACGCGGACGGGGTCAGGCGGCAGAAGCCGGTGGCGCTGCGCGACCTGCTGGATTTCCGGTTCGACGCGGTGAAGCCGATCTCCGTCGATGACGTGGAAAGCATCACGGAAATCCGGAAGCGCCTGGTCGCGCCCGGCATCTCGCTCGGCGCGCTCAGCCCGGAAGCGCACGAGACGCTGAGCATCGCGATGAACCGCATCGGCGCCCGCTCCGACAGCGGCGAGGGCGGCGAGGACCCGGAGCGCGCGACGCCCCGGCCGAACGGGGACAACGCCTCGTCCGCGATCAAGCAGGTGGGGTCCGGGCGGTTCGGCGTCACGGCCGAGTACCTGAACGCTTGCCGCGAGATCGAGATCAAGATGGCCCAGGGCGCCAAGCCCGGCGAGGGCGGGCAGTTGCCGGGCTTCAAGGTGTCGCCGCTGATCGCCAAGCTCCGGCACTCGACGCCGGGCGTCACGCTGATCAGCCCGCCGCCGCCCCACGCCATCTCCTCCATCGAGGACCTGGCGCAGCTCATCGA
>CALMAB010000043.1 GCA_937858325.1 uncultured Acetobacteraceae bacterium | reverse complement strand
CATGGCGCCCACGAAGCGGCGGGTCCGCTCGGCGCGGAAGGCGGGCTGCAGCAGGCGGCGCTGCCGGTGCCACAGCCTGTCCTCGCTGGTCAGCAAGCCCTCGCCCAGCACGGCCTTGAGCTGGTCGTGGAACGGGGTGCGCCGGTAGTTCGCGTTGTTCTCCTGCAACACCCGGCGGATGTGCGCGGGGTCGGCGAGCACGAAGATCGGGCGGCCCGGCACGGCGAGCCGGACAACGTCGCCGAGCGGCCGTGCCCGCTCGAACACCGCGAGCGGGTTGCGGGCAAGCGCCGGCAGAACGCCGAGCAGCGGTATGCTTCCGCGCAGCACCGGCGGCGCCGCGCGGGCTGGTTCGGCCTTGGCCATAGTGAGCGTCCCGTCCATCGTGCACCTCGCCGTCACGTTCCAGGCCGGGCCGAGGAGCGCCCATACCCGGCCCCGTGCGCGCCAAACCTACCTGAACGGCCCTTTGCCCCGCCCCTTCGTCATTGCGAGCCGCCCTTGCGCTCCTCGCAACGACGCGGAAACGATGGGAGCAAACGGCCGCCGTTGTCACCTTAACGGCAACCGGCCCCGCAACAAGAAGGCATCAAACGTTCCACAAAAGCTGCGACCAGGCGGCGGCGGTCAGCAGCGACATCGGGATGCCGATGCCGACCATCAGCGACACCAGGCGCGGGTTCAGCCCATGCTCCATGGCGACGATGGCGGCGCCGATCTGCGGACCCATCGCGGCCTCGAACACCGTGACCTGCACCACGGTGCCGCTGCCGTGCAGGCCGAACACGAACAGCGCCGAGACCAGCGCCGGGCCGAGCACCAGCTTGTAAAGCAGGCCCGCCGACAGCTCCCGCGCGTTGCTGCGCAGCTCGCCCAGCCGGAGCTGGCAGCCGACGGACACGAGGGCGAGCGGAGTCAGCGTGCCGCCCAGCCGGTCGAGCACCGCGGTGAACGCCGCCGGGTAGTGCACCGGGATCAGCAGCAGTCCGAGCGCCAGGGCTTGGAACGGCGGGAACGCCACGATGCGGCGCAGGACCGCCCCCGGCCGCACGCCGCCCGGAACGTCGCCGGCGGAGCACAGCGCCGCCACCACGACGCCCACCGTGCTCAGCACCATGTAGGTGCCGAGCTGGTCCACCAGGATGCCGACGCCCAAGAAGGACGGGCCGTAGAAGGTCTCGATCATCGGCAGCCCGACAAAGGACGTGTTGGCCAGGCCGCCCGCAAGCATCAGCCCGCCGGTCGTCTGCCGCGACCAGCCGGCGGCGCGGCCGAGGGCGGCGAAGAAGGCCGTCCCCAGCGCGAACATCACCCAGGGCATCAACGCCGGGAACAGCAAGGCGGGGTCCGGCCGCAGCTCATGGACGTGGCGCAGCACCAGCGCCGGCAAGGCGACGTTGATGACGAATGCGTTCAGCGTCCGGTGCGCCTCGTCCGGCAACCGGCCGGACATGCGCAGCGCGATGCCCAGCACGAAGCACAGCACCAGCACGATCAGGTTCGTCAACGGGGGCCTCCGCGTGGTACGGGTGGGTCAAGCCGCACCGTCACGGTGACGATCCGCCTCGGCAGGCGCAGTGACACAGGTCACACAGGGGCGGCGCCGAACCGCGCGCGTCACACCTGGTCGTAGTCGATCACCACGCGGGGCGTCGTCGGGTGGGCCTGGCAGGTCAGCACGAAGCCCGCCTCGGTTTCCCAAGGCTCCAGGGAGAAGTTCAGCTTCATCTCAACCGCGCCTTCCAAGACGCGCGCCCGGCAGGTGCTGCACATCCCGCCCTTGCAGGCGTAGGGCAGGTCCATGCCGGCCCGCAGCGCCGCGTCCAGGACGGACTCACCCTCCGCAACCGGCACGTCGGCCCGCCTTCCGTCCACCACCAGGCCGGCCATGGCATGGGGCGCCTCCATTTGGGCCGGCGTCGGCTTCGGGCGCGGCTTGCCGCCGAGGGCGGACACGAAGCGTTCCACGTGCACCTGGTCCGGCCGCATCCCGAGGTCGAGCAGCGTCGCCTCCACCTCGTCGCTCATGGCCCCGGGGCCGCACAGGAACACGTGGTCCACCATCTCCACCGGGACCAGGTGGCGCAGCAGCAGCCGAACCTTCGCCGCGTCCAGCCGCCCGTTCAGGACGGGCACGTCCTGCTGCTCCTGGGACAGCACGTGGAACACCGACATCCGGCCGAGGTGGCGGTCCTTCAGCTCCTCCAGCGCGTCCCGGAACAGCATGTCGCCGGTGGAGCGGTTGCCGTAGAACAGGAACACGCGGCTCCCATCGTTCCGGCCCAGGATGCCGCGCATGATGGACAGCACCGGCGTGATGCCCGATCCCGCGGCGAAGAAAACGTAGCACTGCGCCGCGTCCGGGCCGTGCACGGTGCCGAAGCGCCCCACCGGCGTCATCACGTCCAGCACGTCGCCCGCATGGATGTCGCTGTTGGCCCAGCCCGAGAACAGGCCGCCGTCCACCCGCTTCACGGCGATCCGCAGCTCCCCGTCATCGGGTCCCGAGCAGATGGAGTAGGACCGCCGCACCTCCTCCCCTTCCAGCGTCGTCCGCAAGGTCAGGTATTGCCCGGCGGCGAAGCGGTAGTCCTCCCGCAGATGCGGCGGAACCTCGAACGCGACCGACACCGCGTCCGGCGTTTCCCGCCGCAGGTCGGCGACGCGGAGGCGGTGGAAACGCGGCGTGGCGGCGGACACGGCGGTGTTCAATGGCACTTGAAGTAGTCGAACGGCTCGCGGCAGTCCTCGCAGCGCCACAACGCCTTGCAGGAGGTCGAGCCGAACTCCGACAAGACGCGCGTGTCGGCCGAGCCGCAATGCGGGCACTCGACGTCCTCCACGCCGAACAGTTCACGGCGTCCGCCGCCCGGCTTCGGGGGCGACACGCCGTACTCGCGCAGCTTGCGCCGGCCGTCCTCCGTCATCCAGTCTGTGGTCCAGGCCGGGGACAGCACGGTCCGCACCTGCCCGCCCCCGATGCCCGCGCGTTCCAGCGCCATCTCGATCTCGAACTGGATCATGTTCATGGCCGGGCAGCCGGAGTAGGTGGGCGTGATCACCACCTCCACCCGGCCGTCCCTGACGGCCACGGCGCGCAGCACGCCGAGGTCGGCGATGGTCAGCACCGGGATTTCCGGGTCGCACACGCCCTCGACCGCGTGCAGCGCCCGCAGGCGTAGCGTCTCGGCATCTGCTGGCGTCACCACGCCGCTCCGGGATAGGTGCGTTGGACGTGCTGCATGGTGCTGAGCAGGTGGCCGAGGTGCTCGCTGTGCCGCCCGGCCCGTCCGCCACCCTGCATCCACGGATTTTTGGGCCGGGTCAGCGTGGCGCGGGACAGCACGGCGTTGATCGTATGATCCCAGGCATCCCGGAGCGTGGCCGGGTCGATGATCGTGCGCCCGTCCACGAGGGTGCGCTCGGTGGCGTCGCATTCGAACATCTCGCCCGTGTAGGGCCAAAGCAGGTCCACCGCCTCCTGCACGCGGGCGTGGCTTTCCTCCGTGCCATCGCCGAGGCGGATCACCCATTCGGACGAGTGGCGGAGGTGGTAGGCGCTTTCCTTTTCCGACTTCGCGGCAATGGCGGCGAGCGTGGCGTCGTGGCTTTCCGTCATCGCGCGCCAATACAGGTCCGCGAAGGCGGAGTAGAACAGTTGCCGCACCATGGTCTGCCCGAAGTCGCCGTTCGGCTGCTCCGCCAGCAGCAGGTTGCGGTACTGCGGCGCGTCCCGGAGATAGGCGAACTTGTCCTCGTCGTTGCCCGCGGCCTCCGCCTCGGCCGCGTAGGCGTAGAGCGAGCGCGCCTGGCCGATCAGGTCGAGGCCGATGTTGCCGAGCGCCATCTCCTCCTCAAGGATCGGACCGAGGCCGATCCACTCCGACAAGCGGTGGCCGAGGATCAGCGCGTCATCGGCCCGGCGCAGCAGGTAGAGCACGAGCGGGGTCTCGTTGACCTGTATGGATGTCGTGGCCATCGGGAGGCCTCCCGCTCACATATGGCCGACCTCGTCCGGCACGTCGTAGAAGGTTGGGTGGCGATAAACCTTGGAAACCGTCGGCTCGAACATCATGCCCTTGTCCGCCGGGTCGGACGCGGTGATGGCGTGGGATGGCACGATCCAGATCGACAAGCCCTCGCCCCGGCGGGTGTAAAGGTCGCGTGCCGCCTGCAGTGCCATGGTCGCGTCGGCGGCGTGCAGGGAGCCGACGTGCTTGTGGGCCAGGCCGTTCCGGCTGCGGATGAACACCTCCCACAATGGAGTGTTGGGCGTCTTCACGTCGGACATCGCGTCGTCTCCTTCGCCCGGCGGCGCGCTAGGCCGCCCGCTTCTGCTTGGCCTGCTTCGCCGCATAGGCTGCCGCCGCCTCGCGCACCCAGGCGCCGTCCTTGTGGGCACGTCGGCGCGCGGAAATGCGCTCGCGGTTGCACGGGCCGTTGCCGGCCAGCACCTGCCGGAACTCGTCCCAGTTGATCGGGCCATGCCGCCAATGCCCGCGCACCCCGTCCTTCATCGCCCCATCCTTCACTGCGTCGCCCGCGCCCGGCTCGAAGCGCAGGCCGGGGTCGGGCAGGGTCAGGCCCAGGTACTCGGCCTGCGGCACCAGCGCGTCCAGGAACTTCTGCCGCAGCTCGTCATTGGAGAACCGCTTGATCTTCCACCGCGTGGACTGGTCGCTATGGGTGCTGTCGCCGTCCGGCGGGCCGAACATCATCAGGCAGGGCCAGTACCAGCGGTCCAGCGCATCCTGCGCCATCGCCTTCTGCTCCGGCGTGCCCCGGCACAGCGCGACCATGATCTCGTAGCCCTGGCGCTGGTGGAAGGACTCTTCCTTGCACACGCGGATCATCGCCCGGGCATAGGGGCCGTAGGAGCAGCGGCACAGCGGGATCTGGTTCATGATCGCCGCGCCGTCCACCAGCCAGCCGATGGCGCCCATGTCGGCCCAGGTCAGCGTCGGGTAGTTGAAGATGGACGAGTACTTGGCCTTGCCCGAAAGCAGGTCGTCGAACATCTCCTCGCGGCTCCGGCCGAGCGTTTCGGCCGCGGCGTAGAGATACAGGCCGTGCCCGGCCTCGTCCTGCACCTTGGCGAGCAGGGTGGCCTTGCGCCGCAGCGTCGGGGCACGCGTGACCCAGTTGCCTTCCGGCAACATGCCGATGATCTCGGAATGGGCGTGCTGGGAGATCTGCCGGGTGAGCGTCCGGCGGTAGGCCTCCGGCATCCAGTCGTTGGCCTCGATCCGCTCCTCCGCGTCAACCCGGTCCTGGAAGCGCGCCGCCAGCCCGGCATCCTCCACGGCCTTCGCGGGGGCGGGGGCGTCGGGATTGGACAGACCTTGCGTGTACATGACGGCCTCCGTTGCTTATCGGCAGGATATGATGCGACACGCGCCGGCGTCCAACGCCTGCCGGCGCCGAAAAGGCGTGCTCAATCTGCGGCCCTGACTACGACAGCCGGTCGATCCCCTCGGCCGTGCTGAGCGCGAGGCGACCTTGCGCGAAGGTGGCCACCACCCGTGAACTGTCCTCGGCCACCAGGACGATGTCGGCGCGCTGCCCTTCGGCCAAGCTTCCCCGGTCCGTCAGCCCGGCGGCGGCCGCCGGGTTGGCCGACACCAGCGCCCAGGCGTCCCGCAGGTCCAGCCCGCCCCGCGCGGCCAGCAGGAACGGCGCTTGCCGCAGCGCCGGGTAGTAGTAGTCGCTGGTCAGGACGCGGCACACCCGCGCCTCCGCCATGGACGCCGCGGAGCCCCAGCCCATGTGCGACCCGCCGCGGACGACGTTGGGGCTGCCCATCACCACCCAATCCCCCGCCGCCGCGGCGGCCCGGGCGACGGAGTCCGACATCGGGAACTCGCACAGCCGGGCGCCGTGCCGGCGAAAGCCGGCGCGCGTGGCGGTGCTGTCGTCGTCATGGCTCGCCATCGGCAGCCCGGCGGCGCGACGGC
>CALMAB010000042.1 GCA_937858325.1 uncultured Acetobacteraceae bacterium | reverse complement strand
GCCGCCGCCCGGCAGCGCGGCCTACCAAGCCGGGGTGGACGAGGTGCGGCGGCTTGGCGCGCTGTTGACGCCGGGCCGCACGAAGGCGGAAGCCGAGACCGCCGTGTTCTGGGCCTACCAGCTGCCGCAGCGCGGCGTCGTGCAGTTCGCCGCCGCCCTGCTGGACGAGCATCCCCGCCCGCTCGGCCAGGCCGAGGCGGCGCGGATCATGTCCCAGGTGGCCTCCGCCATGGCCGACGCCGCCGTGCTCGCCTGGGGGGAGAAGCGGCGTTACCTGTTCTGGCGCCCGATCAGCGCGATCCAGGAAGGCGGCTTCGGCGTGGCGGCCGACCCAGGCTGGCGCCCGCTGGTGGACACGCCGAACCACCCCGAGTACCCTTCCGGACACGCAACGGACTGCTACACCGGCGCAGCACTGCTGCAGGCCGTGTTCGGCCGGAGCCTGGGCGCGGTCACCTACGCCTACCGGCTCGGCTCGGGCGAGTGGGAGGACGACAGCGTGCCCGCGATCACGGACGGAATGCCGGGGCCGGACGGCCAGATCGAGGGCCAGCGCCGGTATGCCGGCGCGGCGGCGGTGGCGCAGGAATGCGCCCGGTCGCGCGTTTGGGCGGGCGTACACTTCCCGGCAGCGAACGAGGAAGGGCGGCGCCTGGGCACGCTCATCGCGGCCCGGGCCGCAGCCGCGGTGCCGCTCTTGCGCTGAGCCGGCGCGAGCCGATCCCGCCGGGGTTCCGAGCCGTCCCCACGGGATGCTGCAGCCTTCCGGGACCAGCCCCGAACGCCCTTCGTCGCCGGCGTCGCGGTTGCCATCGTCAGGGGCGCCGCTTGCCTGTGGCCATCCGGGCGACAACGTCCTGACACGCAGGCCCCGACCGGCAAAGAAGCCGCTTTCGGCACCCGCCCGGCTTGACGGGGTTCTGCCGGCCGGGACGACCCCGGGCCATGCTTCAAACCAAGCAAAGAAGAACCATGGATGTTGCCACACCTCGCCAGGGGGCGCCGCAGCCGCTTTCCACCGACGAGCTGGACCGCATGCACGCCTGGTGACGGGCGGCCAACTACCTTTCGGTGGGCCAGGTCTATCTCTGGACAACCCGCTGCTGCGCGAACCGTTGACGGCGGCCCATGTCAAGCCGCGGCTGCTGGGCCATCAGGGCACGGTGCCGGGGCTGAACTTCCTTCACGTCCACCTCAGCCGCGTCATCAAGGCGCACCAGGTGCCGTTCAGCGACATGAACAAGCCCGGCCACCTCCAACTGCTGGAGGACTGGATGCGGAGCTACCGGCCGGAGGAGCTGTTCGACGAGGCCGGCCGCCTGCGCCCGGAGATCGCGGCCCTGGCCCCCGCGGGCGCGCAGCGCATGAGCGCCAACCCCCGCGCCAACGGCGGCGCCCTGAAGCGCCCGCTGCGCCTGCCCGACTTCACGGCCTACGCGGTGCCGGTGCCTCAGCCCGCCCAAGCCGACGCCGAGGCGACGCGGGTCATGGGCGCCTTCCTGCACGACGCGATGCGGCTCAACCAGGATACCCGGAACTTCCGCGTCTTCGGCCCGGACGAGACCGCGTCCAACCGGCTGCAGGCGGTGCTGGAAGCAACGGGCCGCACCTGGAACGCCGGAACGATCCCTGAGGACGACGAGGACCTCAGCCGGGACGGCCGGGTGATGGAAATCTTGAGCGAGCACACCTGCCAGGGCTGGCTGGAAGGCTACCTGCTCACCGGGCGGCACGGCTTCTTCTCCTGCTACGAGGCGTTCATCCACATCGTGGACAGCATGGTCAACCAGCACGCGAAGTGGCTGAAGACCGCGCGCGCGGTGCCGTGGTGGCGACCCGTCGCCTCGCTCAACATCCTGCTGACCTCGCATGTCTGGCGGCAGGGCCATAACGGGTTTAGCCATCAGGACCCGGGCTTCATGGACCACGTCGCCAACAAGAAGGCGGACACGGCGCGCATCTACCTGCCGCCCGACGCGAACACCCTGCTGTATGTCACCGACCATTGCCTGCGCAGCTGGGACCGCGTCAACGTGGTCGTGGCCGGCAAGCAGCCGGCGCCGCAATGGCTGGACATGGACGCGGCGGTCAAGCACTGCACGCAGGGCCTGGGCCTGTGGGAATGGGCCAGCAACGACCGGGGCGGCGAGCCGGACGTGGTGATGGCCTGCGCCGGCGACGTGCCGACGCTGGAAACGCTGGCCGCCGTGGACCTGCTGCGCCGGCACGCGCCCGGGCTGAAGGTGCGGGTCGTGAACGTCGTGGACCTGATGGCGCTGCAGCCCAAGACGCAGCACCCGCACGGCCTGTCGGACCCGGACTTCGACGCGCTGTTCACGACGGACAAGCCGGTGATCTTCGCCTTCCACGGCTACCCGACCCTGATCCACCGGCTCGTTTACAACCGCGCCAACCACGGCAACTTCCACGTGCACGGCTACGGGGAGGAAGGCTCCGCCACGACGCCCTTCGACATGGTGGTGCGCAACAACCTCGACCGCTTCCACCTGGTTGCCGACGTCGTGGACCGCGTGCCCGGCCTGGGCGCCGCGGCCGCCTATGCCAAGCAGGCGATCCGCGACAAGCTCGTCGAGCACGAGCGCACCATCGCGGCCTACGGCACCGACATGCCGGAGGTGCGCGACTGGCGCTGGCCCGGCGCCGCGGAGGGCTGATGCGCCCGGCGCGCCGTTGACCTGGGTCAAGGCCGAGGGACGCGGGCAGGCGACGTGGTGATCTCGGACGTGGCGACGGTATGCGCCGACGCCACGCTTCTTGTGGCGACCACGCTCATGGAGAGCCGCCGCGTCAGCGGGCTGCCGGTGGTGGACGCGCACAGGCGGTCGGCCGGCATCCTGACCGAGGGGGACCTGCTCCGGCGCGTCGAGATCGGCATCGCCGGGCGTCACGGCGGTGGAGGACAAGCTGGTGTGGGTTGACCCGACGGTGGCCGGATGGGTGCTCCAGCCGGGTCGGCCCTGGCGATGGATGGAGGCCGCTGCCGGGCCGCCGCCTGGTCCCGACCCGGTGGCGCGGCGTGGTGACGCCGGCTGGCCTGCTTGTGATGGCCGCTCCTTGGACGAGCGGCCGTGTGCGTCCACCGCTTCCGCGTCATTGCGAGGAGCGCAGCGACGCGGCGATCCAGGGGGCAAGCGCCGTGCTTGCGGCTCTGGATTGCCACGCCGCCGGGGCGGCTCGCGTGTGTGGACGACCCCGCGGGTGCAAGGGGGTTCTGCTGTTGAATGTGATGAGCGA
>CALMAB010000041.1 GCA_937858325.1 uncultured Acetobacteraceae bacterium | reverse complement strand
CCGTGGCGGTCCGCCGCCGGACTGGAACGCCCGGCGGCGGAGGCGCTGCTCGGCCAGGTGGGGCTTGCGGCGCAGGCGGAGCGGGCGGCAGGCGTGCTGGCCTACGGCGACCTCAAGCGGCTGGAACTGGCCATGGCGCTCGCCGCCGAGCCGCGCCTGCTGCTGATGGATGAGCCGACCGCCGGCATGGCAGCGGGCGAGCGGGTCGCGCTGATGCGATTGGTGCGGAGCATCGCCACCGGGCGCGGCCTGGCCGTGCTGTTCACCGAGCACGACATGGACGTGGTGTTCGGCGTGTCCGACCGCATCGCCGTGCTGGCGCGCGGCGCGCTGATCGCGGCAGGCCGCCCCGAGGCCATCCGCGCCGACCCGCAGGTGCGGGCGATCTATCTCGGCACTGGGCGCACGGGCGGGGGGCGTCCCACCAACGGTGGGCAAGATTGATGCTGGACGTGCAGGGCCTCAACAGCTTCTACGGCCAGGCGCACGTGCTGCACGACGTGGGCTTCGCCGTCGGCCCCGGCGAGGTGGCGGTGCTGCTGGGCCGCAACGGCGCGGGCAAGAGCACGGCCATGAAGTCGCTGATCGGCTTGGTGCGCCCGGCGAGCGGCCGCGTGCGGTTCGGGGATCGCGAGGTCGCGCGGATGGAGCCGTTCCGCCGGGCGCAACTGGGCCTCGGCTACGTGCCGGAGGAGCGCCGCATCTTCGCGGAGCTGACGGTGATGGAGAACCTGGACGTGGGCCGGCAGCCGGCGCGGGAGGGCCTGCGTCCCTGGACGCCGGAGCGGCTGTTCGCCCTGTTCCCCAACCTCGGCGCCATGCGCGGGCGGCCCGGCGGGCGCATGAGCGGCGGCGAGCAGCAGATGCTCACCATCGCCCGCACCCTGATGGGCAACCCGCGCCTGCTGCTGCTGGACGAGCCGAGCGAGGGCCTGTCGCCCTTGATCGTCGAGCAGATGGCCGCGGCGATCCAAGCGTTGCGGCGGGAAGGCTTGAGCGTCCTGCTGGCGGAGCAGAACCTGCACTTCGCGGCGGAGGTCGCGACGCAGGCGGTGATCCTGGAAAGCGGCCGGGTGGCCTGGACCGGCAGCCTGGCGGCGCTGCAGGCCGACCCCGGCACGCACGGGCGCTACTTGGCGGTTTGAACACGGTTTGGGAGGAACACCCCATGGCACAGGATACGGCAACGGCGGCCGACCCCAACGCGAAGCTGCTGATCCGCAACATCGGCCTGCTGCTGTCCGGCGACATCGGGCAACCGATCCTGGACGCCGACGCGGTGGTCGCCGTGGGCGGCCGGATCACCGCGGTCGGGCGCCTGTCCGATCTTGATGCGGAGGGCGCCACCACCGTCATCGACGCCCATGGCTGCGCCCTGGCGCCGGGCCTGATCGACAGCCACGTCCACCCCGTCGCGGGCGACTGGACGCCGCGGCAAAGCCAGTTGAACTGGATTGAGAGCACCCTGCACGGCGGCGTCACCACCATGGTCTCCGCGGGCGAGGTCCACACGCCGGGCCGGCCGCGGGACGTGGTGGGGCTGAAGGCGATGGCCGTCTTCGCCCAGCGCGCCTTCACCGCCTTCCGCCCCGGCGGCATGAAGATCCACGCCGGCGCCCCGGTGATCGAGCCGGGCATGGAGGAGCAGGACTTCAAGGACCTCGCCGACGCCGGGGTGCGCCTGTTGGGCGAGGTCGGCCTCGGCGGCGTCAAGGACGGCCCCACGGCGCGGCGCATGGTCGCCTGGGCGCGGCAACACGGCATCCAGTCCACCATTCACACCGGCGGCCCGTCCATCCCCGGTTCGGGCCTGATCGACGCCGCCGTGGTGCTGGAGGCCGACACGGACGTGGTGGGCCACGTCAACGGCGGCCACACCGCCTTGCCCGACCGCGACATCCGCTGCATCTGCGAAGGCTGCCGCCGCGGCTTGGAGCTGGTGCATAACGGCAACGAGCGCGCGGCGCTGTTCACCCTGCGCACGGCGCGGGAGATGGGGCAGTTGGAGCGCGTGATCCTCGGCACGGACGGGCCGGCCGGGTCGGGGGTGCAGCCGCTCGGCATCCTGCGCATGGTCGCCATGCTGTCCTCGCTCGGCGACGTGGCGCCGGAGGTGGCGTTCTGCTTCGCCACCGGCAACACGGCGCGGATGCGCGCGCTGGACACCGGGCTGGTCGAGGCCGGGCGGGCCGCGGACTTCGTGCTGCTCGACCGCGCGCAGCATTCGGCGGGGCGGGACCTGCTGGAATGCGTGCGGCTGGGCGACCTGCCCGGCGTCGGGATGGTGGTGATCGACGGCACGCCCCGGATCAACCGGTCCCGCAACACGCCGCCGGCGGACAAGGTGCCGGAGGTCGTGCCCGCTTGAGGACGCCCCCGACTGACGGTGTCCCGCGCGGCGCCGCCTGCGACCCGCGCGAACCGGTTGACAGTGCTGGCGGAGCATGTTCCGCTCATTTGCACTGAACAGGCCCGTGGGGCGACCGAAGCTGGACACGGTACATGCCTGGGCAAAAATCGGTTCACACCCAGGTGATCCGGTGTAGTGGGCGCGAACACTGTTTTCGGCTTCGAATGGCACGCAACCCATGGGCAACGGTGTCGGCTGCGGCGCGACGGAACCTGATCGGCGGGTGAGATGATGGACAGGGTTGAAGGAGCGGCGTTGGCCCGCAAGCCAGGCTGGGCGGCCCGATGCGGCGTCCTGGCGGCGGCGTGCCTGGCCTTGGCGGCGTGCCAGCCGGCCGTGCTCGACCCGGCGGGTCCCGTCGCAGCGCAGGAGCGCACGATCCTCTTCGACAGCCTGCTGATCATGATGGCCATCGTCGGCCCGACCATCCTGGCGACGCTGGGCTTCGCCTGGTGGTTCCGGGCGTCCAACAAGCGGGCCTTTTACCTGCCGAACTTCGCCCATTCCGGCCGCATCGAGCTGGTGACGTGGGGCATCCCGCTGCTCACCATCACCCTGCTGGGCGGCGTGGCCTGGATCGGCTCGCACCAGCTCGATCCCGCGCAGCCCTTGGACTCCAAGATGCCGCCGCTGAACGTGCAGGTCGTGTCCCTGGACTGGAAATGGCTGTTCATCTACCCGGAGCAGCACATGGCCGCGGTGAACCAGCTCGTGGTCATGGCCGGCCAGCCCGTCCACTTCCAGGTCACTTCGGCCAGCGTGATGAACTCCTTCTTCGTGCCGCAGCTCGGCAGCATGCTCTACAACATGAACGGCATGTCCGGCGAGCTGAACCTGCAGGCGGACCAGCCCGGCACGTATTGGGGCCTGTCCACGCACTTCAGCGGCGATGGCTTTTCAGACATGATGTTCGAGGTGCGGGCATTGGACGCCCCCGGCTTCAACGCGTGGGTCGATGCGGCCCGCAAGGATGGCCCGGTGCTGAACGCCGCAACCTACGCGGAGCTTGCGAAGCAAAGCATCAAGGATCCCCAGTCCACCTTCCGCGACGTGGACCCCACGTTGTACTGGCGCGTCGTCAACCAGGAGATCGCGCCGGGGCCAGGCCCCGTGGAGTCAGGCGGCGGCCAGGCCGGGCAAGAGGCCAAGAGCCTTGGAAGCGGGGCGGCGCAGACGGCCGCGGCCGACCCGGCGATCTGCACAACAGGAGAGCGTTGAGATGTTGGGCAAACTGACCTGGGCGGCGATCCCGTTCGACCAGCCGATCCCGCTGATCGCCGCGGGAGCGGTCGGCGTCGTCCTGATGGGCGTGATGGGCTGGATCGTGGTGCGCGGCCACCTGCCCTACCTGTGGCGCGAGTGGATCACCAGCGTGGACCACAAGCGGATCGGCGTCATGTATTGCCTGCTGGCCCTGGTGATGCTGCTGCGCGGCTTCACGGACGCGATCATGATGCGCTCGCAGCAGGCGTTGGCCTACAACTCGCAGGGCTATCTGCCGCCCGACCACTACAACCAGATTTTCTCGGCCCACGGCACCTTGATGATCTTCTTCGTGTCCATGCCGTTCGTGATCGGGCTGATGAACTTCGCGATGCCGCTGCAGCTCGGCATCCGCGACGTGGCGTTTCCCACGCTCAACTCGGTCTCCTTCTGGCTGACCGCCACGGGCGCGCTGCTGGTCAACATCTCCCTGGTGGTGGGCGAGTTCGCCCGCACCGGCTGGCTGCCCTACCCGCCGTTGTCGGAGATGACCTACTCGCCCGGCGTCGGCGTGGACTACTACCTATGGGCGCTGCAGATTTCGGGCGTCGGCACGCTGATGTCGGGGGTCAACCTCGTCACCACGATCCTCAAGATCCACGCGCCGGGCATGACCTACCTGCGCATGCCGATGTTCTGCTGGACGTCGCTCGCGTCCAACCTCTTGATCGTGGCCGCCTTCCCGATCCTGACCGCGACGCTGGCGATGCTGATGCTGGACCGCTACCTCGGCTTCCACTTCTTCACCAACGAGGCCGGCGGCAACACGATGATGTTCATGAACCTCATCTGGGCCTGGGGGCACCCGGAGGTTTACATCTTGATCCTGCCGGTGTTCGGGGTGTTCTCGGAGGTGGTCTCGACCTTCTCGCGGAAGCCGCTGTTCGGCTACCGCTCCATGGTGCTGGCGACCATGGTGATCTTCGTGCTCGCGTTCAGCGTGTGGCTGCACCACTTCTTCACCATGGGCGCGGGCGGGGACGTGAACGCGATCTTCGGCATCCTGTCCATGATCATCGCCGTGCCCACGGGGGTAAAGGTGTTCAACTGGCTGTTCACCATGTATGGCGGGCGCGTCACCTTTGACACGCCCATGATGTGGGCGGTGGGCTTCATGGTCACCTTTGTGCTCGGCGGCATGACCGGCGTGCTGCTGGCGGTGCCGCCGGCGGACTTCGTGCTGCACAATAGCCTGTTCCTGGTGGCGCACTTCCACAACGTGGTGATCGGCGGCGTGCTGTTCGGCGCCTTCGCCGGCTATGCCTACTGGTTCCCCAAGGCGTTCGGCTTCCGCCTGGACGAGCGGCTGGGCAAGATGGCGTTCTGGTGCTGGCTCGTCGGCTTCTACGTGGCGTTCATGCCGCTCTACGTGCTCGGCCTGATGGGCATGACCCGGCGGATGCAGCACTACGACGTGGCCGCCTGGCGCCCGTGGCTGCTGATCGCGGCGGTGGGCGCTTTGATCATCCTGGCCGGCATCGTGCTGCAGGTGGCGCAGCTCGTGGTCAGCATCCGCAACCGCGAAAGCCTGCGCGACGTGACCGGCGACCCTTGGAACGGCCGCTCGCTGGAGTGGGCCACCTCCTCGCCGCCGCCTGCCTTCAACTTCGCCGTGCTGCCCGTGGTGGCGGGCGAGGAAGCCTACTGGAGCATGAAGGAGCGCGCGCGCGAGCAGGTGCAGGCGGAGCAGGAAGAGCCGGCCTACGCCGAGATCGAGATGCCGCGCAACAGCCCGACCGGCTTCATCTGCGCGTTCTTCGCCACGATCTTCGGCTTCGCGATGATCTGGCATATCTGGTGGATGGCCATCGCGGCCCTGGTGTGCGCGTTCTTCACCTTCGTGGTGTTCGCCTGGCGGAACCGGACCGAGTACGAAGTCCCGGCGGAGGAGGTCGCGCGCATCGACCGGGCGCACCGGGCCGTGCTGGACCGAGCCTACGCCACCATGCAAGCCGCCCAATGACCCCGCCCTCGGACGAAGCGCGGGACGGCGCCAAAGCGCACGGCACCGCGCCGGGGCAGGCC
>CALMAB010000040.1 GCA_937858325.1 uncultured Acetobacteraceae bacterium | reverse complement strand
CGCTCGGGCTGGCCGCCGGGATCATCGGCCAGGCCCGGCGCCCGATCGTGCTGGCCGGCCACGGCGTGGCGCGCGCCGGCGCCTCGGACGCGCTGGTCCGCTTCGCGCACGCGGCCAACCTGCCCGTCGCGGTCACGTTCCACGGCAAGGGCGTGATCCCCGACGCGCATCCGAACGCGATCGGCACGGTCGGCTTCATGCGGCCCGACTACGAGAACGCGAGCTTCGACGAGGCGGACGCCATCCTTGCCGTCGGCTACGAGATCCAGGAGTTCGACCCGTCCCGCATCAACCCCCGCGGCGACAAGCGCATCGTCCACCTGCACGAGTTCGCCCAGGACAGCGACAAGTCCTATCAGCCGGAACTCAGCCTGATCGGCGACATCGGGGCCGCGCTCGATGCGCTCGCCCCGATGCTGGCCCCCCAGCCCACGCTGGACCTGGCGCAGGCACGTGCCAGGCACGACGAAGAACTCGCGCAGGGCGCGGTCGATGACTCCTTCCCGCTCAAGCCTGCCCGCATCGTGGCCGACATCCGCCGCGCGCTGGGCGACCAGGACATCGTGCTGGCCGACACCGGGGCGGCCAAGATGTGGATGGCGCGGCTTTACCCGGCGCAGGCGCCGAACACCTGCATCATCTCCAACGGCCTCTCGACCATGGCGTTCGCGCTGCCCGGCGCGATGGCGGCCAAGCTCGCCTTCCCGGAGCGCCGCGTCCTCGCGTCCATGGGCGACGCGGCGTTCATGATGAACAGCCAGGAGATCGCGACCGCGCTGCGCGAGAAGATCCCGCTGGCGGTGCTGATCTGGGAGGACGCCGCCTACGGGCTGATCAAGTGGAAAATGGACCTCGAGCTGCACGAGCATGAGCACGTCGATTTCACCAACCCGGACTTCGTGGCCTATGCCGAAAGTTTCGGCGCCAAGGGCGTCCGCGTGACGGAGGCGGGCGGCCTGCTTCCCGCGCTGGAGGCGGCGCTCGCGTCCGACGGGGTCACGGTCGTGACCTGCCCCGTGGACTACAGCGAGAACGTCAAGCTGACCGACCGCCTGGCTCAACTGGCGTCGGCGACCTGAAAGGAGCACGCCCATGAGCACGCAGCAGCCACAGGACATCACCACCATTAACCCGGCGACCGGCGCCGTCATCGCCCGCTATGCGGTCGACGGCGCCGCGCAGGTCGAGGCCCTGGTCAGCCAAGCGGATGCGGGTTTCAAGGCCTGGCGCGCGGTTCCGGTCGAGCGCCGGGCGGAGGTGCTGCACCGGCTGTCGGCCGTGCTGCGGGACGACCTCGACCACTTGGCCGGCCTGATCACGGCAGAGATGGGCAAGACGATCGGCGAAGCCCGCGCCGAGGTCACGAAATGCGCCGGCCTCGCGTCCTGGTTCGCCGAGCACGGGCCGGCCATGCTGGCCGACGAGCCGGCGCCGGTCGAGGGCGGGCAGGTTTACGTGTCTTACCTGCCGGTCGGCACCGTGCTCGGCATCATGCCGTGGAACTTCCCGCTGTGGCAGGTGCTGCGCGCGGCCGTGCCGATCACGCTGGGCGGCAACGCCTTCCTGCTCAAGCACGCGCCCAACGTGCTGGGCTGCGCCTACGCGCTGCGGGACGCCTTCGCCGAGACCGGCGCGCCGCCGGGGCTGCTGGGCGTGGTCAACGTCGGCAACGACGCGACGGACGCATTGCTGCGGGACCCGCGCATCGCGGCCGTGACGCTGACCGGCAGCGTGGGCGCCGGGGCGGCGGTCGCGGCGCTCGCGGCAAAGGCGGTCAAGAACTAGCTGCTGGAGCTGGGCGGGTCCGACCCGTTCATCGTGCTGGCCGATGCGGACCTGGACCGGGCGGTGGCGAGCGGGATCAAGGCGCGCTTCGGCAACGCCGGGCAGGTCTGCCTGGCGGCCAAGCGCTTCATCCTGGAAGCGCCCATCGCCGAGGCGTTCACCGCCAAGTTCGTCGAGGCGGCCCGCGGCCTGGTCGTCGGCGACCCGATGGACCCGGCTTCCGACATCGGCCCGATTGCCCGGGCGGACCTGCGCGACGGGCTGCACAGGCAGGTGGAGGCGACGGCGGGCCAGGGCGCCCAACTGCTGCTGGGCGGGCGCAAGCGGGACGGCGCCGGGTTCTTCTACGAACCCACCGTGCTCGGCGCGGTGAAGCCCGGCATGGCCGCCTTCAACGAGGAAACCTTCGGCCCGGTCGCCGCCATGGTCGTCGCCGCCGACGCGGAGGACGCGGTGGGCCTCGCCAACAACAGCGAATTCGGGCTGGGCGGCAATCTCTGGACGGCCGACCTCGGGCGCGCCCGGTCCATCGCCCGGCGGCTGGAAACGGGTGCCGTGTTCATCAACGGCCACACGGAGTCAGACCCGCGCACCCCGGTCGGCGGCGTCAAGAAGAGCGGCTACGGGCGCGAGCTGTCGCATTTCGGTATCCGCGAGTTCGTCAACGTCCAGACCGTGTGGGTGGAGGCTTAGGCCAGTGGGCGGCCAGGGGCACCGTCAACTTGGAGCGCGTCACAAAACGGGGGCAACCGACGGGGCGTTGGCGGGCGGGGCCGGTGGACCCTCAAGTTCGGCCACACGTTCGCCAACCAGATCCGCCGCAGGCTGCCGCGGGCTGGTGGCAAGTGGCACTTGGACGAGGTCGCGGTGAAGATCGGGGGGCGGAAAACTCACATAAGCCGGCGCGAAGACGCGAGCAACAGATGAAGCGCTTCAAGTCACCCCGCCGCGATCACCTCCCCGCCGCCCAGTCGCGAGCCGCGCGCCTCTTCATGCCCGCCATCTGTCAAGTTGACGGTGCCTTCGGGACGGGGTTCTTCGTGTTCGCCCGTATCGTCGTCGGGCCGTTGGCCGGGTTCATGCCGCCGATTTGGCAGGTGGCCCGGAACGAGCCGGCGCTGACGCTCGCGCTGTCCGTGTCGCAGCACCTGTTGTTCGGCGTGTGTTCAACGCTGTTCGCGCGTTTCTGCCGCTAAGCATCATTCGGCATAGCGTGGCACGCTCTGCCGGCAAAATGATGCGTCCAAACAAGGTGCAAGCAGGCTT
Organism: uncultured Acetobacteraceae bacterium; assembly: GCA_937858325.1. Lineage (GTDB taxonomy): Bacteria > Pseudomonadota > Alphaproteobacteria > Acetobacterales > Acetobacteraceae > CAHJXG01. Next base: position 380 of record CALMAB010000040.1, on the reverse strand, counting down.
GCGTAGCACAAGCCACGCAAGCCTGCTCAGGGCCTTGTCCCCGCCAGCCGGGCCGTCGCCACCTCCGCCCCGGCTTCCGCGCACTCCTCGTCGAGCTTGCCGGCCGGGGAGCCCGCGACGCCGATCGTGCCCGCGATGGCGCCGTCCGGGCGCATGATCACCACGCCGCCAGGCTCCAACAGGATCTGCGGGATGTGAAGCAACTGAGCCGAGGACGGGTCCGGCAGGATCTGCTTCGCCAGCGCATCCGTGTTCGGCACGTTGCGGATGGGGCCGAGGTTCAGGATGGTGTAGGCCTTCAGGCGGGCGCTCTCGATGGCATAGGGCGTGGCCCCGTCGCCGCGTGCAACGACCTGGAACTGGCCGCCGGGGTCCAGCAC
>CALMAB010000039.1 GCA_937858325.1 uncultured Acetobacteraceae bacterium | reverse complement strand
CCCAAGGCGTTCGGCTCCGCCGTCACCTACCTGCGCCGCTACGCCGTTTCCGCCATGCTCAACGTCTCCCCCGACGAGGACGACGACGCCAGCGCCGCAGCCGGAAGCCACATGGAGGACCGCGCGCCGCGCCGCGACACCAGCCCAGGACACGCCCGGGGCGCCCGCCAGGCGGACGCTCGCCCCCAGGCCCTCACAGACGGCCGCGACGGCGCTGGCGACCCCGTGCAGGCCCTCACCGCCCGCGCCCGCGCCGCCCGCAGCATTGAGGACGGCCAAGCCCTGCTCGAAGCCTGGCAGCAACATGCCGCCGCGTTGGAACAGCACCGCGGCAGCGCGGCATGGCAGGCCATGGAACGCGAGCTGGGCAAGGGCCTCCAGCGCAGCCTCGGGCCGATCCTGGCAATGGCGTTCACCACCGCCCTCCGCGCCGACGACGCCCAGCACATCGCGGCCCTGCGCCGGGAGTGGGACGGCGAGTGGGCCAAGACGCTTCGCGCCGTGGAACAGCAGGCCCCGACCATCCACGCCGCGCTCGCCCGGCACGTCACCGCGCAAGCCGCTCGCGTGCGGAACGCGCAGCGCCAGCCGCCGCAGGAACCACGCGGACCCAGCAGCGAGAAGACCAGCGGCGACGACGCCCCGGAACCCGGTCGTAAAAGGCCCTGGAGCGCTCGATGTCGGCGACGCCGACGGTCACGTGGTCAAGCATCGGCCCCCCGGGACGCTGGCTGCTTGGCGGCGTAGATTTCCCCGGACCGCGCCCGGGCACGCCAGGGGCGCGCGAGCCGCAAGGCGACCGCGAACTGCGGCGCACCCAGGTCGAGGGTGCCGACGGCCAGGCCGGGGCGGCCAGCCGCGCACGCCGCGGCCAGGCTGCCGTCCGGACCGACGAGCGCGCCGGGCAGCCCGTGGCTGCACTGCGCCGGGGTGGACAAGCCGACCCAGAAACCATTGGTCGCCGCGTGCGCGCGGGCCATCAGCCCGTGGGCGGGGTCCTCGGAGTAGGAGGAAAGCAGCACGCAGTGCACGCCCAGCCGCTCGTATTCGGCGAACAGCTCGGGGAAGCACACCTCGATGCACAGCGCGCAGCCGAACCGGATGTTGTCCACCTCGAAGGTGACGGGATCGACGCCCGGCGTGTACCAGGAGGTCACCTCGGTGTGGGAGCAGAAGCGCTTGCCGTAGCGCGCCGCCATCCTGCCCTGGTCGGAGATGACAAGCAGGCTGTTGTGGGGCCGCAGCGGCGGGGCCACGCATTGGTTGCAGCCGACGATGGCCCAGATGCCGAGCCGGCTTGCAAGCTCGGCCGTGGCGGCCAGCTCGGCGTCCACGGCCGGCCAGTCCACGGCGTCCCAGGCCTTGACCTGCGCCTTGACGTAGCCGGACAGCGCGCCCTCGGGGAACTGCACAAGGCGGGCGCCTGACGCTGCGGCCTGTTCCATGAGGCTACGGATGTGCCGGCCGTTCTGCCGCACGTTGGCGACGATGCGGCTCTGCGCCACGGCGACGCGCATCATGGAAGCTGCCTTGAGCGGACTTCGTATCCCGTCATGCTAACCTGCGCCGGATGACCACCGTTCACATGATCCACGGCTATCTCGGTGCTGGAAAGACCACCTTCGCGCGCGCGTTGGAGCAGCGCTTGCCGGCACTGCGGCTGACTCACGACGAGTGGATGCTTCGGCTGTATGGCGCGGACCCGCCGTCCGAGCAGTTCCAGGTTTCCTTCGGCAGGGTTTCCGAGCGGATCGAGTTTGTGTGGACCCGTTGCGTGGGCCTCGGCCTTGATGTCGTGCTCGATCTGGGCTTTTGGTCCCGCACGCAAAGAGATGACGTGAGGGCAACCGCAGCCGCACTTGGGGCTGATGCTCGGCTTTACCGCCTGGGCTGCCCGGATGACGTGGCGTGGGCGAGGATTGAACAACGCAACAAGAACCTGACCGACTCCCTGTTCATTGCCCGGAACACCTTCACGGTGTTGAAGGGCCGCTTTGAGCCGCTGGGCGCTGACGAAGCCTGAATCGAGGTCTCCGTTTGACCGGCAACTGCCACCTGCACGCATAAGGTTGGGCGTCCCCTACCACCATGCCCGACCCGGGGCGGACCTGGAAGGCACGAAGGTGTATGTCCCGTCCGCGCTGCCCGGCCGCCCAGCTTCTTCCCTCGCGCCGTGCCTGGTAGGATCACACCATGCCGTCCGACCCGCGTGACCCGGTGCTGCTGCGCCGAGTGGAGGAAGCGTCGCTGAACTCCTGGCCCGCGCCGCGTCAAGTGCTGCTGGATGGCTGGGTGCTGCGCTTCGCCGACGGCTACACGCGCCGCGCCAACTCAGCCACCCCGTTGGACCCCGGGCAGGACGGCCCGGCGGCGCTTTCCGCCAAGATCGCGGCGTGCGAGACGCTGTATGCCGCGCAAGGGCTGCCCACGCTGATCCGGGTCCGCTCCTTTGGCGATGCCGCGCTGGCTGCGGCGTTGGACGCACGGGGCTACACGGCGGAAGGCCTTTCTCCCGTGTTGTGGATGCCGCTCGGCCTGGGCGCCCGCTCAGGCCATCCAGCCAAGGGTGTCGAGCTGTCTGAAGGCCAGCCGGGGCCGGGCTGGCTGGACACGCAGGCACGGCTGTCCGGGTGCGACGTCGCCGCGCGGGCGCGCATCCTGGACGCGGTGGCGATCCCGTGCGCGTTCGCCGGTGTCCGGGCGGACGGGCCGGGTTCTCCGCTCGCCTCCTTGGCGTTTGGCGCCGTGCATGGCGGCATGGCCTGCCTGCACATGGTGGCGACCGATCCTGCTTTCCGGCGCCTCGGCCTGTCCCGCCGCGTGGTGTCCGCATTGCTGGCATGGGCGCGCGATCGGGCCGGGGCGCGGGATGCCAGCCTGCAAGTGGCCGCGGAGAACGCGGGCGCGCTGGCCCTTTACGCAGGGCTTGGCTTCCGGACGGAGCTGTTCCGCTACCAGTATCGCCGCCAGCCGGCGACCTGACGTTCCGGTGCAGGAAGCCATGGGTCGTGATGCTTCGGCCAGCCCCGGGCGTTGCGCCGATGCCGCACGGGTTCTCCATGCGTCAAACAAAGGATGCTGTTGAAAAACCCAGGTCAGAATTGAGTGAGTAGAAAGCTATGCCCTGAGCACTCGAAGGCTTTGCCGAGGGTGGCAGACAACACGTGGAAATACGGCAATCCAAATCGTGCGAATGGCTTAAGGTGAAGATTGTTTTATACCTTCCTTATGGCCAAGCGTTTTTCAACAGCCTTCAAGTTCAGGCGGTCTCTTTGCGATAACAGCCCAATCTCGACCGATGGTGTTGAAAGGCAGCCCCGGTTCTCGACTGCCTTTTTCGACACCCTTGACCGTAAGAAGTCGCCCCCATCCTGCCCAGTGTTTTCCATAAACACCGAACACTGGCGAGCAGATACCGCTCGACAGCACAATGCGGCAGAGGCACCAAGGTACTGGCGCCTTCGGTGGACAATGGCAGAGATGTTCGATGATCTGGAGCTGCTGATCGAACGGGCGATGGCCGAGTGGAGGGTTCCCGGCCTCGCGATCGCAGTCGTGCACAATGACGAGCCGGTCTTCGTGAAGGCGTTTGGCCGAAGGGATGCGGAGAAGCCGGAGCCAGTCACGACGGAAACGCAATTCCTTCTCTGCTCGGTCACAAAGTCCTTCACGGCCACGGGTCTTGCGATGCTGGCGGACGAGCGCCGGCTCGATTGGCGCAAGCCCGTCCGGGAATACTTGCCTGAGTTCCGGCTGCATGATCCGGTGGCCAGCGACCGCACCACGGTGACGGATCTGCTGTGTCACCAGACCGGACTGCCGCGTCATGACTGGATCTGGATGACCGCCGACCGCTCGCCGGAACAGATGCTGTCAGCCATGCGCCACCTTGAGCCAAGCCGCGACCTGCGACAGGGCTACCAGTATCAAAACCTCGGCTACATGGTCGCCGGCATGGTTGCCGAACGGATAACCGGGCAGACTTGGCAGGACTTCACCCGCGACCGCATCCTGTCGCCCCTGCGCATGCCGAGCCACAGCTTCTCGATGCTTGAGCTGGAGCGGGCATCCGACGCGGCGCGGCCGCATACCTACAACATGGACGACGATGAAAGCCGCCCTTCGGCGTTCTACCCGATATCGGCCGCGCCAGCGGGTGGGATCAGCGCGCCGATTTCCGGCATGGTGAACTATCTCCGCTTCCATCTCGGCGGCGGATCATTCGACGGCGTCCGCCTGCTTTCCCCGGAAAGCGCACGCCTGCTTCAAACCCCACTTGCCTATATCTCCCATTCCGAGTTCGACGAGCTCGGCGACCAGCATTACGGGCTGGGGCTGGCCTGCTACTCGTATCGCGGCGAGCGTGCCGTGTCGCATGACGGCGGCTGGGTCGGGTGGAGCACGCGGATCGACATGCTCCCAGATCGCAACCTCGGGGTCGTCGTGCTGACGAACCGGAGTGGAAATCCGTTGACGAACATGCTCAGCCACGCCGTGTTCGACCAGGTGTCCGGGAAGGAGCCGCTTCCTTGGTTCGACCGCTTCTATAAGCGCAGGCACGACTTCCTGGCGCAGCGCGGCGATCATCGGAAAGCGCGTGAGGCTGCCCGCAAGCCGGGCACGCAACCAAGCCATCCGCTGGCGGAGTATGCGGGCGAATACGAGCATCCCGCTTACGGCCGAATGGGCATCGACACCCGGGATGGCACGCTTCACTGGCGTTACCGTGGCCTGGCCGGCCCGTTGGTGCATCGACACTACGACGTGTTCGAAATCCCGGAGACGCCGGACGTATTGGCGCCGGAGCTGCTGGCGGTAAGCTTCGGCTATGACCGCGACGGGAACATCGACCGGCTCTCCGCGCCGTTCGAGCCGCAGGTCAGCGACATCGTGTTCCAGCGCCTGCCGCACGGCGAGGCGCTCAACCCCGCGTTTCGCAGGTCATGCGTCGGCACCTACCAATGCGGAGTGCAGAGGCATGTCGTGGCGCTGGATGCGGAAGGGGAACTGACCCTGTCTCCTTCGAACCAGCCGACGTATCGGCTGGTGCCCTACCAGGGGCGGATCTTCGAGATCGCCACGTTGAAGGGGTTCCGTGTTGAGTTCCAGCCCGATGGCGAGTCGGATGTGGTTGCATCCATTGTCTTCCACCAACCAAACGGCACGTTCCACGGGCGGCGGGTCGCCGCCGACTGAACAGCCAAAGTCGAGCCGTCGCGTCCGCCTTCGAGCTGGCCTCCACGCCCCGGCGGCCGCCTGCACCGATCCCATCCATCCTTCAGGTGCTGGCCTCGCCTTCAGAAGGCAGGCGCCTCAAATCCCGCCCAAGGCTCGCTGGTTTTGCCGGGTCCACTCCAAGCAGCCGGCAGCCCAGCGCGCCATGGCATCGTTGCCGAGGCCCTTACTCCGCGCGGCTAAGACGGCTTGCCGCGCCAGCACTGCGGTCAGGATGGCACCTGGGGCGCTGCATCCGTAGGCTCCGACGAGCAAGGCCAGCCGCCGTTTCTGCTCCATTGCGCTGATCCCGGAGGCGCCGAGATCGAGCCAGAGCCACGCCGCGTAGCCGAGATCCCAGGCCCGTGACCCCGGTGCCGCCGCGTCGAAGTCGATCAGGGCCACGGGCATGCCGGCCCTGAAGACGAAGTTACACGGGGACAGGTCATTGTGGCAGACGGTCTCGATCCCCGCCGCTGCCGCGGCGGGCGTGGCCACCAACTCGGCTCCCAGGTCGTGGAACCGGCGGATCAAGCGGGCCGCGCGGCACAGCGTCTCGTCACCGTGGAACGCGAGGTCGGCCGGAACGTCGCCGTCCACGAAACTGAACACGTCGCGCCCTTGCCCGTCCGTCCCCAGCGAGACTGGCGCACCCTCAAAACCCCGGCTCGCGAAGTGCCGGAGCAGCAGGCGCACGAACTCGGAGCTTGGCGTAGGGGGCCGGCGCACCGTGTCCCCCACGCGGACAACATCGTGAGTGATCCGACCGCCGTGCAGCGGAACCTCGGCTTGGTCGTCCGACATCCGTTTTGCCTCCTTCGTCAGGCCGGGCGCCAGGCCAGGCCGGCCAACAACGGTTGGTGGAATAGCCCCTCGTCAGCCTTTCCAAGGCGGGCGGCCTCCTATCCATCTGAGGAGGCGAACCCGCCGCTCTGCCGCGCCCAGAGCCGGGCGTAGGCGCCGCCCCGGTCCAGCAGCGCGCGATGCGCGCCTTGCTCGACGATCCGCCCCGCGTCCAGGACCACGAGCCGGTCCATGCGCGCCACCGTGGACAGGCGGTGGGCGATGGCGATGCAGGTCCGCCCCCGCATCAGCGCATCGAGCTGCTCCTGGATCGCCGCCTCCACCTCGCTGTCGAGCGCGCTTGTCGCCTCGTCCAGCACCAGGATAGGCGCGTCCTTCAGCAGCACGCGGGCGATGGCGATCCGCTGGCGCTGGCCGCCGGACAGCTTGACCCCGCGCTCGCCCACCTGCGCGTCGTAGCCGTGCCGCCCCTGCCAGTCCTCCAGGCCGAGGATGAACCCGTGCGCCTGCGCCTGGCGCGCGGCGGCCTCAACCTCATTCTGGCTCGCCCCGAAGCGGCCATAGGCGATGTTGTCGCGGATGCTGCGGTGGAGCAGCGCCGTATCCTGCGTGACCACCGCGATGCGGGCGCGCAGACTTTCCTGTATGACGCCGGCAATGTCCTGGCCGTCGATCAGGATGCGCCCCACTTCCGGCGCGAAGAAGCCGAGCAGCAGGTTGACCAAGGTGCTTTTGCCCGCCCCTGACGGCCCGACCAGGCCGACCCGCTCGCCCGGCCGGATCGCGAGGTCCACCCCGTGCAGCACGCCGCGCTCGGTGCCGTAGCCGAAGTGCACGCCCTCGAAGCGAACCGCGCCCGCGGTCACGCGCAAGGGCACGGCGCCGGGTGCGTCCGGCTGCCGCCGCGGCACGGCAAGCGAGCGCATCCCGTCCTGCACCGCGCCGAGGTTCTCGAAGATGTTGAACACCGTGCGCGCGACCCAGTTGGCGCCGTTGGCGCACTGGAAGGCGAGCGGCAGCGCGGTCGCGACCGCGGCCACGCCGACGCTTCCCCGCGACCAAAGCCACACCGCGGTTGCCCCCGTGCCCCCGAGCAGCAGGGCGTTCATGACAGCAAGCGTGCCGGTCATGCCCGTGACGCCGCGCGCCAGCAGGCGGTTGGCGGCCGTGTGCGCGTCCACGGCGTCGCGCACGAAAGCGTCCTCGTCCTGCGCGCGGGCGAACAGCTTGACGGTCAGGATGTTGGTGTAGCTGTCCACGATGCGCCCGGTGAGCAGCGAGCGCGCCTCGGACACCGCCCGCGAGCGTTCCGCGAGCCGGGGCACGAAGCGGCGCAGCACGAGGCCGTAGGCGGCGAACCAGGCCAGCACGGGCAGCGCCAGCTTCCAGTCCTGGCGCGCGAGCACGGCGACGGCGGCCGTGCCGAACACCAGCAGGTACCAGGCCGCGTCGGCGGCCGAGACGATCACGCCCTGCACGGCAGGCCCGGCCTGCACCACCCGGTTGGCGATGCGCCCGGCGAAGTCGTCCTGGAAGAAGGACCAGCTTTGCCGCACGACGTGCCAATGGCTGCGCCAGCGCACCAGGTTGATCAGGCTGGGGTTCACGGCCTGGTTGATCGTGAGCAGGTAGAGCAGGAACACCGCCGGGCGCAGCACGAGGACCACGGCGGCCATGCGGGCAAGCTGGCCGCCCGCGTCGTGCAGCAGCCTGTCCGGCGGCACCGAGGCCACGATTCCCGCCACCTGTCCGATGAACACCGGCACGAGCGCGTCCAGCACCGCGGTCGCGAGCCCGCCGGCGAACAGCGCCAGCACCAACCCGCGCGCCGGGCGCAGATGGTGCAGGAAGAAGCCGCGCAACGTCGCGGGCGGTGGCCCGCCCGGCGGCACCGCCGTCGGCTCGCTCAGCCGCTCGAAACGGCCCAACAGGTCCCAACGGTGGGTTTCACGTGGCGCGTGCGGGCCGTCGCGGTCAGCCATCACCGGGCGCCTCCCGCCCGCCGTGCCGCGCCATGGCCAGGGCGGCCACGCACTCGCCGTCGCGCAGGGCACGGGTGCGGAGGCGGCATTCCAATTCGAAGCCGAAGCGGCGATGGGAACGGATGGGGTTATGCTCGGTTTCGCTCATGGTCGTCCTCCTCGTGTGCCGGGCGGAGGGCGCCATGGTGAGAGCGGCCCCGTCCGCTGCCGGCGGGGCCTGGGGTGGATGCGCTTCCTGCTGCTAACGCACGCGCCACCCTGGCCCGCCGAGGCGGTCCACGAAGGTCTTGAGAGCGACGGGCATCAAGCAACGCATGGTGCAAGCTTCAACGATCGCGCCCGCCCATGTAAAGCGCCGACGCACCCCAGGACCCTCGGCCGACGCAGGCCAGCCTTGCCGCGGTATGGGGACTGAACCCACCTTGATCGACGGCCGGCTGCTGGGCTGCGCCCTCAAAACAACCGGTCGGCGCCACGATGCCGGTCCCGGTCCATGCCACCGGCGCCTGGTTTCAGGGCGCCTCCTGGTCGGCCGCCCTGGTCTCGTGCGCGACGATCCTCCACGCGACCGGCTCGGTGGCGTGAGGTCGGCGCCCGGTGACGTCCGCCTCGATCCACAGGCCTGGCCCGTTGGCCTCCTGGATCATCGGCCAGCCTATGCCGGAAAGCGGGATCTTGATGCGCCAGGCCCAGGGTGCGGCGTGGATGCCCTGCCGCTTCC
>CALMAB010000038.1 GCA_937858325.1 uncultured Acetobacteraceae bacterium | reverse complement strand
ACCAAATAGGGCGACACCGCCGCGAAGTCCGAGCGGTTCCGCGCGTCCCGCCACACCTTCTCGCAGGCCGAGTTGGCGCGGGCCTGCGCTTCCACCAAGTCGGCCGGCACGGCGGTGGCTCGGGTGTGGGCGTGCCGCATCAGGAGGAGGTTGGCGGCGTCCCACTCGTCCTCGCCGGCCTCAGCCTGCGCCAAGTCGTCGGCCGTTTCCGGCGCGGTCAGCAGGCCGTGCGCCACGCCTGCCAGCACCGCGAGCTGGTCGCCCCGGGCCGCGCCGCCGCCCGGCGGCATCATGGCGGCGGCGTCCCACCCGAGCATGGAGGACGCCTCGCCGACCGTGGCGATGCGGGCGAAACGGGCAGTCAGGCGGGCGTATGCGGTCATAGGGGTGCCTTGATCGTCCTGCGGACAAAGATGCTGAACATGACGAGCAGCGTCACGGCCAAGCCGAACCAGGTGATGGCATAGACGAGGAGGTTGTTCGGCGGGCTGGGCAGCTCCTCCGCCGGGTCGGGGAAGCTGCCGGGCGTCACATGCCCCACCCGATCCTGTTCGGCGCCGCCGGGTCGTCGGCGGCGCCGAACAGGATCGGGTGCTCCGGGGCGCGGACATAGCCCTCCACCGTCGCCTGCACCGGCGCGGCGTCGCGCGGCGCGTCGGTGGGCACCCAGCCGCGGTTCACGATGACCGGTTCGGCGCCGGGCCGTTCCAGCGGGTTGAGCAGGAAGGCGCCGATGACCTGGCCGGTCAGCGTGCTGCGGACCTCGATGCCATACAGCGCGGCCAGGTCCCGGCGCAGGATGCCGGACACCCGCACCTTGGTGAACGGGCGCGGGTCGGGCGGCAGCGGGATGGCGGGCGCGGCCTCCCCGCGGTCGATCTCGGCCAGCAGCGCGGTTTTCCACGCGAGGCGCTGCACCTGCCACACGCCAAGCCCGACCGCGAGCGCCAGCATGGCGGCAGTGGTGAGGCTGGGCCAGAACAGGCGGCGCCATAGCGAGCGCGGCGTCAAAGCTCCATCTCGCTGGCGCGGTGACGGTACTGCTGGGCGATCAGCGCCGCCTTCAAGGGCCGCATCAGCCCGATGGCGAGCGGGACCGTGACGACGGGCCACAGCACCGCATGGACCCAGGGGGACGGGTGGAAGCGGTCCACCCAAAGCACCATGCCCACGACGGCCGCGCCGAGCACGAGCACCAAGCCGGACGCGGCGCCGTCCCCGATGCCGCCGGCCCGAAAGCTCAAGCCGCAGGCGTTGCACGCGGGCCGCGTGGTCAGCAAGCCGCTGAACAGGCTGCCGCGTCCGCAACGCGGGCAGCGGCAGCCCAAGACGACGTGCCAGAACGACGGGCGGGCCAAGGCGAAGGGTGCGGCGTCCGGCCCGGCTACTCGGCGCCGACCGGCCCGGCGCCCCAGACGTAGATCGCGACGAACAGGAACAGCCACACCACGTCAACGAAGTGCCAGTACCAGGCCGCGGCCTCGAACCCGAAGTGCCGGGTCTGCGAGAATTGGTTGGCGCGGGCGCGATACCAGCACACGATCAGGAAGATGGTGCCCACGATCACGTGGAAGCCGTGGAAGCCCGTGGCGAGGAAGAACACCGAAGGATACACGCCGCCGCCGGCGAACTTGAACGGCGCTTCCGAGTACTCCATCGCCTGGAACGTGGTGAACGACAGCCCGAGCAGGATGGTGAAGCCGAGGCCCATGATGAGCGGCTTGCGGTCGCCGTGCAGCAGCGCGTGGTGCGCCCAGGTGATCGCGGTGCCGGACAGCAACAGGATCATCGTGTTGAGCAGCGGCAGGTGGAACGGGTCAAAGGTCGTGATGCCCGCCGGCGGCCAGATCGCGTGCTCCGCGCCCGAAACGTGCGCCGGGTAGAGCGCGAAGTGGAAATAGGCCCAGAAGAAGCCGACGAAGAACATCACCTCGCTGGTGATGAACAGCGTCATCCCGTAGCGCAAGCCGATCCGCACCACCGGGGTGTGCAGCCCCGTGGTTCGGCTCTCCTTCAGCACGTCGCGCCACCACAGCGCCATGACGGCGAGCACGAGCGCCAGGCCCAAGCCGAGCCACAGGTAGGTGCCGTAGTGCGCCGCCATGATGATGCCGAACAGCGTCAACCCGCCGCCCAACGCGCCCAGCAGCGGCCAAGGGCTGGGGTCCACGAGGTGGTAAGGCTGCTGCATCCCGGACGTGTTGAGATCCTGCGCGTCGAGCACGGGGCGTGCTGTGGCAACCGGAACGTCGCTCATCTTAAATTGACCTATCCAAACGGTGGGGCATCATCGCCAAAACGCTGCGGCGTTCAAGGCATAAACGCGCATTCCCCGCAACGGATCGGCACGCTGCCAGCAGGATGTCAGCGCGAGGCGTCCGCCCGCGGTCCGACATGCGGCCCGGCCTTGTCCAACCCGCCGTTGCGGGCCGCGTCGTCGAGCGAGCGGAAAAACGTGTAGGACAACGTGATCGTCGTCACGTCGCGCGTGTCGGGATCGGCGGCGATGGCCGGGTCTACCCAGAAGCTGAGCGGGAACTGCATTTCCTGGCCTGGCGCCAAGGTTTGCTCGTCGAAGCAGAAGCAGGCCGTTTTGTGAAAGTACCGCCCGGCTTTCTCGGGGGTCACGTTGTAGGTTGCCACGCCGGTCACGGCCTGCTGCGACCGGTTCTGGCCGACGTAGTAGGCCAGCCGGTCCTCCCCGAGCTTCACCGTGACTGCGGCCTCCCCCGGGACGAAGCGCCAGGGCAGGTTGGGGCTGGTCGTCGCATTGAACCGGACGGCCACCGTGCGTTCGGTCGCACCAGGGCCAGCGGCGCCGCGCAACTGCGGCGTCCCGGCGTAGCCCGTCGCCTCGCAGAACATACGGTAAAGCGGGACCGCTGCGAGCGACAGGCCGGCCATACCGCCGATCAGCAGGAGGAGGGCGCCCGCGATCAGGCCGTTGCTTCTGGTTTTCATGACGGTTATGTCGGCACGCCTATGCCGGCGGCAAGCCGGGATTAGGAGACTTTGAACCGGACCATGGAAATCGCGTAGAACAACGCAGCCAGTCCAATCAGCACGACCAGCAACGCGATGTTCTTGCCCCGCTGCCGCCGGCGCCGTTCCGCGGCCTGGGCGGGCGACAGCGGCGGCGGGAAGTCATCCAAAATGGGGCACCGGCAGGAGGTGGTCGAGCGCCAAGGTGGTGAACAGGGCGAACAAATAGACCAGCGAGACGCGGAATGCCCAGCGAGCCGGCGCGTCGCGCGTCAGGCTGACGCCCGCCGGGTCCTGCCGGTCCCACAGCACGCGCAGCGATGCAAGCAGGAACCAACCGCCCAAGCCCAGCGCGGACACTCCGTAGATCGGACCGGCATACCCCAGCGCCCAGGGCAGCAAGGACACCAGGACCAGCGCCACGGCGTAGTACACGACGTGCAGCCGCGTCGCCCGCGCGCCGGAGATGACCGGAAGCATCGGCACCCCGGCCCGCTCGTAATCTTCGGAGGCATACAGCGACAAGGCCCAGAAGTGCGGCGGCGTCCAGAAGAACACGATGGCGAACATGAGCAGCGGCATCACGTCCACCGTGCCCGTCACCGCGGCCCAGCCGATCACCGGCGGGAACGCGCCGGCGGCACCGCCGATCACGATGTTCTGCGGCGTGCGCCGCTTCAGCCATACCGTGTAAATGAACACGTAGAACAGGATCGACAGCGCCAGCAGCCCGGCCGCCACGGCGTTGGTCGCCAGCCCCATGACGATCACCGAGGCAACGCCGAGCACCACGCCGAAGCCCAACGCATCCCCGGCCCTGATCCGGCCCGCCGGGATCGGGCGCTTCGCAGTGCGGCGCATCACGGCGTCGATGTCGCGGTCATACCACATGTTGATCGTGCCGGCTGCGCCCGCGCCCACCGCGATGCATAGCACCGCCGCCAAGGCCAGCACGGGATGCAGTGGCCCGGGCGCCAGCAGCAGCCCCACGAGGCCGGTAAACACCACCAGGGTGATCACCCGCGGCTTCAGCATGGCGAACCAGTCGCGCGCCTCCGCCGGCAACTCGAAAGAAGAAAGGGGAGCCGAAGCTCCCCCTATCCCAGGCGCGGGGTCCATCAGCGGACCCGCGGCAGTTCGGTGAAGGTATGGAACGGTGGCGGCGACGTCACCGTCCATTCCAGCGTCGTCGCACCCTCCCCCCAGTAGTTGTCCGCCACCTGCACCTTGGACGTGAACGTGCGGTAGATGACATAAAGGAAGATCAGGACCGAGAACGCCGAGATGTAGGACCCAATGGACGCCACGGCGTTCCACCCGGCAAAGGCGTCGGGGTAGTCGGGATACCGGCGCGGCATCCCGGCAAGACCCAGGAAGTGCATCGGGAAGAAGGTCAGGTTGACGCCGATGAACGTCACCCAGAAATGCACCTGGCCCCAGAACTCCGGATACTGCCGGCCCGACATCTTGCCGATCCAATAGTAGAACCCGGCGAAGATGGAGAACACGGCGCCCAGGCTCAGCACGTAATGGAAGTGCGCCACGACGTAGTAGGTGTTGTGCAGGATCTGGTCGATAGAGGAGTTGGACAGCACGATCCCCGTCACGCCGCCCACGGTGAACAGGAAGATGAAGCCGATGGCGAACAGCATCGGCGTCTTCAGCTCGATGGACCCGCCCCACATGGTCGCGATCCACGAGAAGATCTTGATGCCCGTCGGCACCGCGATGATCATGGTCGCCGCAACGAAGTAGGCCCGGGTGTCCACGGAGATGCCCGACACGAACATGTGGTGCGCCCACACCACGAAGCCGACGACGCCGATGGCGATCATGGCGTAGGCCATGCCGAGGTAGCCGAAGATCGGCTTCTTCGAGAAGGTCGAGACGACGTGGCTGACCATGCCGAAGCCCGGCAGGATCATGATGTAAACCTCGGGGTGGCCGAAGAACCAGAACAGGTGCTGGAACAGCACCGGGTCGCCGCCGCCCTGCGGGTCAAAGAAGGCCGTGCCGAAGTTGCGGTCGGTGATCAGCATGGTGATCGCACCGGCCAGCACCGGGATCGACAGCAGCAGCAGGAACGCCGTCACCAGCATGGACCACACGAACAGCGGCATCTTGTGCAGCGTCATGCCCGGCGCGCGCATGTTGAAGATCGTGGTGATGAAGTTGATCGCGCCGAGCAGCGACGACACGCCCGCCAAGTGCAGCGCAAACAGCGTGTAGTCCATGGCCGGACCGGACTGGTACGTCCCGTTGGACAGCGGCGGATACAGCGTCCAGCCGGAGCCGGAGCCGTCCCCGCTGTGCAGGCCCATCATGATCAGGATGAACGCCGGCACCAGCAGCCAGAAGCTGATGTTGTTCAGCCGCGGAAACGCCATGTCGGGGGCGCCGATCATGATCGGCACGAACCAGTTGCCGAAGCCGCCGATCATCGCCGGCATCACCATGAAGAAGATCATGATCAGGCCATGCGCCGTCACGGTCGCGTTCCACGACTGTCCCGAGGAGAAGTATTGCAGGCCGGGGTTCTGCAACTCCATCCGCATGTGGACGGACAGCGCCACGCCCACGATCCCCGCGATAATGGCGAAGATCAGGTAAAGCGTGCCGATGTCCTTGTGGTTGGTGCTGAACAACCAGCGGTTCACGAAATTCGGGGCATGCCCGTGATCGTGGCCGTGGCTGTGGTCATGGTCCTGATCGTGGGTCGTCACCGACATGTTCAAACTCCCTCGCGTCAACCGATGTGGGTCAGCGCCGTATATTCTCAACCGCCGCCAAGCGCCGCTCGCCCTCGGCGCCCGTGCCTCCCGGGGCAGGGTCGCTGCCGGCGGCGAACTTCGTCTTGGCCGTCTCGATCCAGCTCGCGAAGCCCTGCTCCGTCAGCGCCTCGACCGCGATGGGCATCGCGCTGTGGTTGGTGCCGCAGATCTGGTTGCACTGCCCGTAGTACACGCCAGGCTCGTCCACCTTCACCCAAGTCTCGATGGTGCGACCGGGGATGGCGTAACGCTGCACGCCGAGCGACGGGATGAAGAAGCTGTGGATCACGTCCGCGCTGGTGGTCAGGATGCGGATGTTCTTGCCGGCGGGCACTACCACGCGGTTGTCCACCTCCAAGTTGCGCAGCTGACCGGGCTTCAGGTCGTCAGCCGGCACCATGTAGCTGTCGAACTTGATGCCGCCCTGGTCGGGGTAGTCGTATTCCCAATACCATTGGTGGCCGACGACCTTGATCGTCATGTCCGCCGCTTCCGTCCGGTCCTCGAAATAGATCATCCGGAAGGACGGGATGGCGATGATCACCAGGATCAGCACCGGCAGCACCGTCCAGGCGACCTCCAGCGTGGTGTGGTGGCTGATGCGGCTCGCCTTCGGGTTGGCCGACGCGCGGAAGCGCCACACGCAATAGGCCAGCAACGCTGCCACGAAAATGGTCACGGCCGCCATCAGCCAGATCACCATGGCATGGAGACCCTCGATCCCCTGCTGGACCGGGCTGTGCGCCGGCTGGAAGCTGAGCTGCCAGTTGTGGGGCGCCTGGGCAAAGGCCGGCCCGGCGACCGCCGTCAGCAAAATGGTGAAAACTGCGGCGCGGAGCCGCGGAAAAGCCTGCATCGTCCGTTTCATCCCACCTGCATGGTGCCCGGACCAAGCCCGGGGTATCCGGACGAGGTATCGGACAGCTTGCGTTCAATCAAGCCGCAGCCCGGCCCCGCTTAGTTGGGCAGGCTCACCAAGGTGAAAAGGCCTAACGGCGGCACGGATGCGAATTGCGCGCGTGCCTGATCCTCGTCCGGCAACAGCGCGTCGCGCGAGAAGTCGGGATGCCAGCCGAGCTTGCGCGACGCCGGGGCCAGCGCCCGCTCCGCCCACCAGCGCGGGCCGCGCTCCGCAGCGAAGTGGTTGACGAACAGCAGGTGCCCGCCCGGGCGCACCACCCGGCGCATCTCGGCCAGCAGCCGCCGCGGGTTCGGCACCACGGACGCCACGAACATCGCCACCGCGATGTCGAACGACCCGGCGTCGAAGCCCGTCGCCTCCGCATCGACCTCCACCAAGGCTTCCACATTGGCAAGGCCCGCCGACTTCACCCGGGAACGCGCAAACGCCAGCATCTCCGCCGACAGGTCGATGCCGGTGATCCGCTTGGCGCCCGAGTAGTGCGGCAAAGCGAGGCCGGTGCCGACGCCGACCTCCAGCACGTGTACCCCGGTCAGCGCGTTGACCTTTTCCACGGCGCGGCGCCGGCCAAAAGCCGACACCCCCCCGAACACGGTGTCATACACCCCCGCCCATCGCCGATAAGCGGCGCGAACGGAGTCGGCATCGAGAGCGGTGTGACGCTCCCGCGGAAGGGCAGTCTCAAATGGCGGCATGATGTCTCCGCGTAACCCCTAAACCGCGACACCGCCGGGATCAAGGGCGCGGGCGGAACATCTGCATGCGTAAAAGGCTGGGCGGAACGGCGAGCAGGCGCTACGCCGCGTCCTCCCGGCGGTCACGCACCTTCACGTAGGCTAGTGTTACTTTGTGGGGGCTATACGGGTTCTCTTCAATCGCGCCGTCGTCGCAGAAGCGGAAGCTCGCCGTGCCGGGGTCGCCGATCGGCCAGCAGCAGGTTGACACCCGCGCGGCGGCACGCGGCACCGGCACGGCGCGAAGCTGCACGGGGGCCTGCGCTGGCGGCACGTGCTGCCGCGGCGGCGCGACGGGTTCACGCCCTGCTGCGGGCGGCACGGAAGCCGCAACAGGCGGCAGGTTCGGCGCCGGCAAGGTCGGGCCGGTGGTGCGCCGGGGCGCGGACCGCCGCGGCACGTGGCCTTCCGGCAGGTCCCGGCGGATCGGCGACGGGCGGGGCGCCAGCATCAGGCGGTGCGCCTTGCCGACCACCGCGTTCTTGGTGATGCCCATGCGCCGGCCGATCTCGGCCGTGGAATGGCCGTCCTGCCAGCACTGGCGCAGGCAGCCGATCGTCTCCTCGTTCCAATCCATTCCGGGCCTCCTAACCGTTCATATCCGCAACGGATGATAGGGCGATGGAATGGCGAGGGATAGGCGGAAAATGTTAACCTAGCGCAAACAGTTGTGGATAACTCCGCTAGAATAACAGCCCCTTACGTAGCAGGCCATGCACCCCCTTCTCACCGTTTACGGTTTGCGTCACATGGAAGTCCACCGCCATGGAGCAGAACTGGTAAGCCTGGTCCGGCGACAGGCTGGACCGGGCGCAGATAAAGGCGATCATCTCCCGCAACGCCTGCTTCATCGCCAGGTCGAGGTCCTCGTTCAGGCCCATCGAGACGTAGTGGGTGGGCGTTTCCGCCCGCGGGAAGCGGAACGGCGCGGCCCCGGCCTTGTGCAGCACAAAGGTGAACGTGCCGGTCAGGCAGGTTTCCAGCGCGTTGATGCAAACCTCGCCGTCCCCTTGGACGCCGTGGCCGTCACCGGCGGAGAAGTTGGCGCCGGGCACCCAGACCGGCAGGAACAGCGTGGACCCGGCGCCGACCTCCTTGTTGTCCAGGTTGCCGCCGTGCTCCCGCGGCTCCTTGGTGGAGATCGCGCCGTAGGCGGGCGGCGGCGCCACCCCCATCACGCCGAAGAACGGCGACAGCGGCAGCTCGGTGCCCCAAGGCATCCGGCAGGTGCCGGCGGCGCGGTCGATGGCGATGTGGCTGAGGAAGCGGTGCGGAAAGTCCTCCGGCAAGGTGCCGGCGAGCGGCCGGTGCCCACAGAACCCCCAATCGGCGCCCAACTCGATCTTGTCGATGCGGACCTCCAGCGTGTCGCCCGGCTCGGCGCCGGCCACCGCGACCGGGCCGGTCAGGATGTGCGGGCCGAGCCGGGGCGGGTTGGCAGCGTGGATGGCGGCGAGCGCCGGCGGCACCTCCATGCCGGAGCCGTCCGGCGGCATCACGTCCGGCGCCCCGGTGACGCACTCCAGCACCACGGTGTCGCCGCTTTGCACCGTGAGCACGGGCGGGTAGGCGGCGCTGAACGTGCCCCAGCGGATGGTTTCGGGCGTGGCGGCGACGCGGTGTTGGGCCATGAAACTGCGCCTTCTCTTGCGGCTTGGTGACGGGCAGGTTCCTGCAATTCGCGTGCCGCGGCCCCG
This sequence comes from uncultured Acetobacteraceae bacterium, assembly GCA_937858325.1. Classification (GTDB taxonomy): domain Bacteria; phylum Pseudomonadota; class Alphaproteobacteria; order Acetobacterales; family Acetobacteraceae; genus CAHJXG01. Next base: position 233 of record CALMAB010000038.1, on the reverse strand, counting down.
GATGCCTACGCCGCCGGGGGCCAGGCGTCGGTCTTGCCGAGCTGGCCCGGCACCGCATGGCCCAGCACCTCCGCCAGCCACGGGTCGAGCGCCGCCACTGCGTTGCGCTCGATGCCGTGGCGCACCCCCAGGCCGTCCAGCAGGTAGAGCAAGTCCTCGGTCGCGACGTTGCCGGTGGCGCGCGGCGCGAAGGGGCAGCCTCCGATGCCGCCCGCGCTGCTGTCCAGCACGGT
>CALMAB010000037.1 GCA_937858325.1 uncultured Acetobacteraceae bacterium | reverse complement strand
CGCTGGTCGTGCTGGCGGCCAGGGGGATGGGACGGTTGGCGGGCTGGACAATGAGGTGCGTCGTCCCGGTGGTGTCGAGCGCGGCGGTTGCCGGAAGGACAGTGAAGTTTCCGTCGTAGCTCACGTTGGTCACGTAGAGGTTGCGGTCGGTCGTGGGCGTGCCGCCATAAGCGTCGTTGAGGAAGCTCACGGCAAGATCGTGCAGGCCGCTGGAGCCGAAATTGCCCTTGAAGGTGAACGTCTCGCTCTGCCCGGCATTCCTCAGGGCGGTGACGGTGATGGGCTGGGCATTCAGCGTCTTGCCATCGATCGCGATATTGGCTCGAGCGTCACCCTTGAAGGCGTCCTCGGCCAGCGTCAGCACCAGCGTGTCCGGGCCGCTGCCGAAGGTGCCGCCGTTGGTTGTGGTCGGGGTCGCCTCGGGATCGTTGGCGGGCGGGATGGTGAACCGCGTCGTCCCGGTGGTGTCGAGCGCGGCCGACCCTGGACGAGAGGAGATCCCGTCGTAGCTCACGCCGTTCACGTAGAGGTTGCGATCGGTCGTGGGCGCGCCGCCATAGGCGTCGTTGAGGAAGCTCACGCCGAGGTCGTGCGCGCCGGAACCGAAGGTGCCTTTAAAGGTGAACGTCTCGCTCTGCCCGGCATTCCTCAAGGCTGTGACCGTGATGGGCCGGGCGTTCAGCGTCTTGCCGTCGATGGCGATGTTGGCCTGGGCATCGCCCTTGAAGGCGTCCTCGGCCAGTGTCAGCACCAGGGTGTCCGGGCCGCTGCCAAAGGTGCCGCCATCGATCGTGGTTCCGGAGGGGGCCTGTTGAGCCATGAATTGTTATCCTTCTGTTGTCTACTTCGAAAGAAACTCGAAAACACAGGGTTCTGCCCCGGCCTGCCTCGCGAAGCCCTGCTCGCGAAAAGCGGGCAGGGGCAGGTCCATTGCCTCGCGCCCGCCAATGGCGTCAGCCATTTGAACTAGACATGTGGCGCTACAGCGCAGCATGAGCGAACAGAGCGTCGTCGATGCCGTTAGTCAGCCAGGACCGGGGTGCGGCCTGCATGACAGGCGCACTGGATCAATCAGCGGCAAAAAGAACTGCGACCTTTGTGAGAGGAAGTCGGTATGCGGCGACGGTCGTTGAAATGCAAGTCGCCAGAATTTTCATGGTTGCCCCCGAGCTCTTGTTGCAAGAAATAGATGCGCAGAGTGGGACGCCAACGTCTGTGGGGAAAACCACAACTGGAGCTATGCCGAGATTTGGGTGAAAGGCATTCAAAATCTTGGCTCTGCCGCAGATGGGGCGGACAGCCCCCGGCGGCATCGCTGTGCCAAGGTGCGGGTCGGGCGCCGTCAACTTGTCGAAGCGAGGTTGCGAGAGAGCGCGATCAGGACGGCATGTTCGTGGTTACACCGCGGCAGCGACGCCGGTGACTTCGGCCCAAACCTGGAAGGCTTGGGTGCGGGCGGCTTGATAGTAGGTCTTGTCGCTCCGACGGCGCATGGCCCACCAGCGAGACATGCCCGATCGCGGTGTTCGCGTCCCGGAACGCATCGACGCCGGTTTCCCGCCAGAAGGCATGGGCGATCGGGATGGTCAGCACCATGAATACCCCGAGCGCGCCGGCCGCGAGCCATGTGCCGCAATCGCAGGCGATCAGTTGCAACACGACCGTCGCGGCGTTGCGCGCGCAGCCCGGCTTCAGCTCGTGCTGCTCCATCTCCACAGCCTTGGCGGCAAAGCCCGCGAGCGCCATGACGCCGCTGGCCCAGAAAGCGAACGTCACGAGGAGGCGCGCCGCAATCGCAGAATACCGGCTTTCCAGCAAACAGTTGATACATCTCGGCACGCGCCTTCCTTTGATCCCAAGCACCGGCCGCAACGGTCTGCTCGCCGGCCACGGTACGCGATGGCCTTTCTACCTCGGCGACATCGATAGATTGCTGAAGACTCGGAAACGCCGTCCGCCCGGGAACGTGTCCACCAACGAGTCCCGGCGGGATGGTCGGCGGGATCATCTGCGTCAAAGGACGGCCCCGCGCCGGGTCCACTCGTCCGACCTGAGGCCGAAGCGTCCCGCCACCCCGTCCATCGGGCAGTGGTGGCGGAGTTGTCCGGCCGGCGCTATCCAAAACGGCATCATGAGCCGGCTGGAGGACGTGTCGATCTTTTTGCGGGTGGTGGAGCTTGGCAGCTTCGCCCGGGCCGCGCCGGCCGTCGGACGAACGAGTTCGGCCATCAGCAAGAGCGTTGCCCGGCTAGAGCAGGCCCTTGGCGTCCGTCTCCTCAACCGCACCACCCGCGCCATCAGCCTGACGGAGGAAGGGCGCGAGTACGCCGAGCGTTGCGCCGGCCTGCTCCAAGGGCTGAAGGAGGTTGAAACTGCGATCGGCCAGCGCCGCGGCGAACCCGCCGGCCTGTTGCGCGTCGATCTGCCGGTCGCGCTCGGACACCTCAAGATCGTGCCGGCGCTCGCAGCGCTGACGCGGCGGCATCCGGCGCTCCGCATCGTCGCGACGTTCAGCGACGACCTCAGCGACATCATCGGGTCGGGGTTCGACGTGGTGGTCCGGATCGGCGAGCCGCGCGACTCCAGCCTGATGGTGCGGCGCATCGGCACCATCCGCTACATCGTCTGCGCGGCCCCGGGCTACCTGGCCGCCCGGGGCCGGCCGGCGACGCCGGAAGACCTGCTCCAGCACGAGTGCGTCCGGCGCGTGCGCGCGGGCAGCGGCGAGGAGCGGCGATGGCGGTTCAACGACCCGGCGACGCGCGAGCCGTTCGAGCTGGCCGTGCCGGGGGCATTGTCGCTGGGGCTGAACGACGCCTTGATCGCCGCCGCGCTGGCCGGCACTGGGCTGGTGCAGCTGCACGGCTACATGGCGGAAGCCCTGATCGCGGAAGGGCGGCTGGTGCAGGTGCTGGCCGACTACGCCGCGGACGGGCCGCCCGTCTCGATCCTTTACCCGTCGAGCAAGCAGATGCTCCCCAAGGTGCGGGCCTTCATCGACGCCATGGCGGCGGACTTCGCAGGATCGAGCTGGACCGAGGGGGCGCCCGGCGGGACCTGAGCCGCGTCCGCGCGTGCCGCTCAGGCCGGGTTGAGGACGTTCAAGGGCGATCCGTCCAGGAAAGCGAGGATGTTGGCGATGCTTTCCCGGTAGAAGCGCGGCATCAGCTCCTCGACCACATAGCCCAGATGTGGCGGGCGCGGAGAGCGTCCAGCAGCGCATCCTCATCGACCAGCGGCCCGCGCGCCGTGTTCACGAGCAGCGCGCCGGGCGCATCCGTGCAATCTCGCCCGCTCCGATGACACGCGACGTCCGCTCGGAATGGACGAGATGAAGCGTGACCACGTCGGCCTCCGCCAGGAGCTCGCTCTTGCCGACGCGCTCGACGCCCGCCGCCGTCGCCGCGTCGGCGGTCAGGTTCTCGCTCCAGGCGAGGACGCGCATGTCGAGCGCCTTGGCGGCGCGGGCGACGCGTGAGCCGATGCGGCCGAAGCCGATCACGCCCGGAGTGCGGCCCTCGACCATGCGGCCGAGCGGCAACCTGGCCTGGAAGCCGCCCGCGCGCATGGCGGCGTCGCCCAGCGCGATGTGCCGTTGCGCGGCAAGGATCAACCCAAGCGCGAGTTCGGCGGCGTAGGCGCCGGACGGCGGCGCGCCGGTGCCGGAAACGACCACGCCGCGCGCGGACAACGCCGGCATGTCCATGCTGGGCGCCCGCTGCCCCGCCAAGGCGATCATCCGCAGCCGCGGCATCGCGGCGACCAGGGCGGCGGGGAAGGCTTGGCGTTCGCGCATCGCTACCACGATCTCAAACGGCGCCAACCGTGCCGCCGCCTGCCCGGGCGGGTCCAGCGGTTCGTGAAAGAACGTCAGCTCGGCGCGGGCGGCCAGCTGCGTCCAATCGGCGCTTGCCTGGGCGAGGCGCTGCCAATCGTCGAGGACGGCGACCCGCGGCAGGCTCACGCCGCCGCCCCATGCCAAGGCGCAGGATGGCGGGCCGGGTGGCGCCCCGCGGGATCCGGTTCACGTGACGACGCGATGGTCATGGGTCATCCCGGCTCTGGTTGGACGGTCCTGCTCGCGCCGGGGCTTCCCGGCACGGTGTTCACGACCGCATGTCGCACGCCGCGGGCTGCAGGATTGAGGAAATGCGGGAATTGGTGTCGTGCCCAAGGATCGGGTTTGATCCCCGGTTGCGATCGCCATTTCTGTCCAGAACGAACGAAAGGGAAACCGATGAGGATCAAGGCGATCAATCATGTCGGCATCCGCGCGCTCGACCGCGCCGCGTCCGAGCGTTTCTACGCCGGCGTGCTCGGTCTCAAGCCGCATCCCACCAAGACGAACTGGCTGCGCAGCGAGGACGGGCACTTCAGCATCCACCTCATGCCGGGCACCAGCAAGTCGAACGACGGCAACGACGAAACCGACCTTGCGCGCCATTTTGCGCTCGAAAGCGACGACCTCGAAGGGATCGTTGACGGGTTGCTTGCCGCCGGCTTCAAGCCGTTCATGGCGAACATCACCGGCGCGGAGCGCAAGACGCTGACCGATTCGAGCGACCTGAGCTTCGGAATCGGAACCGTCTTCGTGTTCGACCCCGACAACAACTTGCTGGAGTTCGTCGATCCGACCCGCGGCATCTTCCCCGACATCCTGAAGCAGGCGCAGTAGAACACGCCGCCGTTCGGGCCGGATCGCCCTTGCGGCGCGACTGTCCCATTTGACTTCAAAGGAAAGACCATGAACTTGTCACTCGACGGCAAGGTGGCGCTGGTCACCGGTGCAAGCCAGGGCATCGGCGAGGCGATCGCGCGCGAACTCCAGCGGCAGGGAGCCAGGATCGCGATCCTGGCGCGCGACGAGGCCAGGCTCCGACGGACGGCCGTGGCGCTGGGAGGGGGCGCCCTGCCGGTTGCGGCTGACGTCAGCCAAGCCGACAGCATCACTGCCGCCATCGAGAAGGTGACGGCCGAGCTCGGGCCGGTTGACATCGCGGTCAACAACGCGGGCGGGTTGCGGTCTTCGACCGGCGACCTGTTCCGCGCCTTTGAGCAGGTGCCCGACGAGGACTGGACCGAAACATGGGTCCTGAACGTCTTGTCGGCCGTGCGGGTCGCGCGCGCGGTGATGCCCGGCATGGCGGAACGCGGCTGGGGACGCGTCATCAACATCTCGTCCGAGAGCGGCGTCCAGCCCGATCCCGTCGCCATCGAGTATGCGTCGGCGAAAGGCGCGTTGAACGTGTTCGCCAAGGGCTTGTCGAAGGCCTATGCCGGCCGCGGCGTGCTCGTGAACACGGTGTCGCCCGCTTACGTTGACACGCCGATCCTCCGCGAGATCCTGGCGCAGCGCGATGACGCGGCAGGCGTCGCCCAGGACGAGCTCGCCAACCGTTTCCTGTCCGAGTTCCGGCCGAACATCGGCGTCGGGCGGGCCTGCAAACCCGAGGACGTCGCCGCAGCAGTGGCGTTTCTTGCGTCGGACGCAGCGTGCTTCATCACCGGGGCCAACCTGCGCGTCGACGGCGGCTCGGTGGCCAGCGTCTAAGCCGGGCCAAGCGTCCGCCGGCCCGGGCAACCCGTGTCCCCGCCCTGGCGGCACGGGGACGCCAGCCTGGCCGCACCACCCACGGCCACAGGAAGGAAGGTCCGCCGATGGCCGGGACGCCACTGACCCATCCAGCGCGGGCCGGCGTGGCAAGTTCCCATGATCTTCGTTGGCCACACCCCCCAACAGCCTCCGGGCTTCACCGCGATGCCAGGCGCCGCGAGCTGGGATGGCAGCCGACCGGCGCGGCAGGTCCGGTGACGCCGCGGTCCCCGTTCCAAGCGGCGAGGTCCCCTTGCTTGCCGAAACATGCGTATCCTGCCCGTCGGTGGGATGTGGGAGCCTGCGTTGCTCGGCTTGAAACTGCTTCGCTCGTTCGTCGCCGTGGCGGAGGATCTGCATTTCGGCCGGGCTGCCCGCAAGCTAGGCCTGTCTCAGTCTCCGCTCAGCCAGCACATCCAGCCACTGGAGGCCGAGACCGGCGCCTCCCTCCGCGACGCTGGACTACCTGGTGACGTCCACGCACATCCCGCTGTCCGTCCTCGTGGCGCGGATCGACGCCGGCATGGGGCACTAGATCCTGCTGTCGGTGCCGTTGTTCGCCTTCCTGGGCTTGCCTCATGGAGATGACCGGCATGGCGGCCGTGATGGCCGGCTGCCTTGCCAACCTGCTGGGCCACGTCCGCGGCGGGCTGTCATACGTGCTCGTAGGGGCCATGTACCTGGTTTCCGGCATCTCGGGCGCCAAGGCGGCCGACATGGCCGCCGCCGTCCCGGTGCTGTTCCCCGAGATGGCGCGGCGCGGCGTGCGGCGCGGCGAGCTGATGGCCTTGCTCGCCGCCACCGGCGCGCAGACGGAGACCGTCCCGCCCATCCTTATCACCATCGGCTCGGTCATGGGCGTCTCGATCACCTCGCTCTTAAGCGGCGGCTTGCTGCCTGGCCTGGTCATGGGGCTGATCCTCTGCGCCGTGGTGTGGCACGGCGCCCGCCAGGCCGCTGTCCCCACCGTCCCGCGCGCGAGCGCAGGCACGATCCTCCGCAGCCTTGCCCTCGCGCTGCCGTTCATCATCCGGGGGCGGTGGTCGGCAGCGTGGCGACGGCGACGGAGGTGTCCACCATCGGCATCGCCTATGCAGCGGTCGCCGGACTGCTGGTGTGCCAGCGGTTTGACTGGAGGCGCCTCGGGCCGATGTCTGGTGCAGACGGTCGCCCTGTCCGGCGCCATCCTGCTGATCGTGGGAGCGGCGACGGCGACGGGCTGGGCCGCCACGCAGTCCGGCGTGTCGCGCAACCTGGCGGCGTGGCTCCAATCGGTCCCTGGCGGCGCCGGGGTGTTCATGGCGGTATCGGCGGTGATCTTCATCGTGCTGGGCAGCAAGCTGGAGGGCATCCCGGCCATCGTGCTGATGGGGCCGCTGCTGTTCCCGCTTGCCCGGCAGCTCGGCATCCACGAGGTCCACGACGCGATGGTCGCGATCCTTTCGATGGTCATCGGGTTGTTCGCGCCACCGTTCGGGGTGGGTCACGACACGGCTTGCGCCATCAGCGGGTGCAGCCCGGACGAGGAAATGCGCTTCATCGGCCGTTACCTGCTCGCCCTGGTCGTGGGTGTCGGCGTCATCGCGGTGTTGCCATGGCTTTCGATCGAGGTCCTGTAGCAGGGCCGGGCAACAACAAGCGGGCGACAAGAAGGGAGATACGGCGATGACCCGGTGGCTGATGGAACGGCGCGGCCTGGTGCGGGCCACCGGCGCGATGCTGGCGACGCCGGCGCTGCCGCGGTTCGCCAGGGCGGACGCGGAATACTCGCTCAGGCTCGGCAACAGCAGCCCGGCGGACCATCCCTTCGTCCTCCGCCTTCTCGAAGCCGCACAGGCGATCAAGCAGGAATCTGGCGGCCGCGTGGAGTTGCTGGTGTTCCCGAACAGCCAGTTGGGCGGCGACAACGACCTGCTGGGTTCTGTTGCAAACGCTGGATCAGGACAAGCATGACGCTGACGGGCGATGTTCTCAGGCGGCAGCCCTGAAGAGGCCCGCGACGAAGGCCGCTTGCGCCTGCATGTCGCGACCACCGACTTTGTGAACTTGCTCTTTTCTGATCATCGCCATCGCCTTGTGGCCAGCCAGTGTCCGTCGAGCAGTTTCCAAGCCGCCAAACCCAAGCCCTGGCCGGACCAGACGTTTGATGCG
>CALMAB010000036.1 GCA_937858325.1 uncultured Acetobacteraceae bacterium | reverse complement strand
CCCCAGGACCACCGCCCCGGCCCGCAGCAGGTTGTCCACCACGGGGCTGTTGGTGCGCGCGATCAGGTCGCGCTGCAAGGTCACGCCGTTGGTGGTGGCGAAGCCGGCCTGGTCGGCGTTGACCTTCACCGTCACGGGCACGCCGGCCAGCACGCCCGGATCCTCGCCCGCGGCGATGGCGCGGTCGATGCGGTCGGCCGCCGCCCGCACCTCGGCCGGCCGGTGGTCCACCACGGCGTTGATCTTTGGATTCACCGCATCGAGCCGGGCCAGCGCGGCGTCGGCGGCTTCCCGCGCCGAGACCTCCCGCCGCCGGACCATGTGCGCCAGGGTGGCGGCGGACAGGCGCCAGATTTCGGTCATCGGCAGTTCCTTTGGCGGCTGGTCATGCCACCGCGCCCGTGATGGTTTGGGGGGAGGGCACCGTTGCTTGGAAGGAGGGCCGGGCCATCAGCCCGTCCATGGTGCGGCCCAGGTTGGGGTGCGTTTCGCGCCAGCCCAGCTCGGGAAACCGCACATCGAGGTAGCCCAGCGTGCTGCCGGCGGAAATGTCGGCGAGGCCGAACGCGCCGCCCACGGCATAGGGCTGTTCCCCCACGATGCGGGCGATGGCGGCGACGCCGCCGCGCACCTTGCGCATCTGGCGGTCGGTCCAGGGCTGGCTGCGGTGCGCTTCAGGCCTCATGCGCTCGAAGAACACCAGCAGGAAGGCATCGCACACGCCGGTGGCCAGCGCGTCCATCCGCTTGTGCGCGAGGATGCCGTCGTCGTCGCGGGGCAGCAACGGCAGCTCGGGGTGCTTCCGTTCGATCCATTCCAGGATGTAGCTGCTTTCCCAAAGGGCCGACCCGTCGTCGAGCAGCAGCACGGGCAGCTTCTCCAGCGGGTTATGCCGGGGCAGGCTGGTGTCGTCGTTCCACGGCACCTCCGTTTGCAGCGTGAAGGGCAGCGACTTCTCGGCCAGCGCGATGCGGACCTTGCGCGCGTAGGGGCTGGGCGTGGCGCTGATCGGCTTCATGGCGGGCGGCGTCCCGTGACACTCGAATTTGCCCGGCATGAGAAGCCCCGGCGTGCGCCATGGCAAGAGGGTCGCGCACCCGGCGAACGCGCCGGCCTTCCTCGCGTTGAACCCGCGGCCACAAGGAGCGACCTATGACCGAGAACACCAAGACCGAGCACGCCGACCGCACCGTGGGCGGCCCCGGCAGCAGCCACCAGAACGCCGACAAGCCGGAAACCCACCATCACCGGGCGCGCGAGCGGGACCAGCAAAAGGGCAGCAACGACGCCGGCGACCACCAAGGCCCCTCAGACGGCGGCACCCGCCCGTCCGGCCGCCACGGTCCTGAAGCGCCGCGCCATCCGAAGTAGCGGCGCGTCCGCCCTCTCAGGAAAACCGTAACCCAAGCTTAACAGCCCGTGCAGGATCGGCCACTGTAACCCTGCGGAAACAGGGGGCCGGAGTTCCGATGTTGTCACGGATGTGCGTTGCGGCGGCGTTGGCCGGCGGGATCGTCCTTGCCGGTCCCGCCAGCGCCGCGGTGGTCAACCAATGGGTGCAGTTCGCGCCCGACGACACGGTGCTGATCCGCGCCATCGAGGACGATCCGGGCAATGGTTGCCCGGCGGCCTCGGTGGACGGCCAACCGGTCCCGCTCACGCAACGCGGCCCTGTCACGACCGCGGCGGAAGCGTCCAAAACGTTCTTTCCCATCCTGATGTGCGAAAGCGCGCCGCTTCCGGCGTTCGGCCACGTCGCCGCGGACGTGGCGGGCGTCCCGCTGAAGATGCCGCTGGCCCACCCGCGCCGCATCTTAGTGGTCGGCGACACTGGCTGCCGGGTGACGAGCCTCGTGTCCGGCACGCAGGACTGCAACGACCCCCAGCAGTTCCCGCTGGCGTTCCTGTCGAACTACGCCGCCACCTTCAAGCCGGACCTGATCGTCCACGTCGGCGACTTCTTTTACCGCGAGCAGCCTTGTCCCACGGGCTTCGCCGGCTGCGAAGGCAACCCGGCCTTCGACAACTGGGATTCCTGGAACGCCGACTGGTTCGGCCCGGCGCGGAACCTGATCGCCGCCGCCCCCCTGGCGCTGAGCCGCGGCAACCACGAAAGCTGCAACCGCGGCGCGCGGGGCTGGTTCCGGCTGCTCGACGTGCATCCCTACGACCAGGGCGCGGTGGACTGCACGGGACCCTACGTGCCGATGAACGGGGCGCCGGGCGCCGTGGGACCGCTGACGCCCTACGACTACACGCCGCCCTACGTCGTGCGGGCCGGCCGGGTGTCGCTGGTGATGTTCGATTCCAGCGACTCGAACACAAGTGCTGCCGACCTCAAGACGGTGTCCACCGACGGGCGGACGCTGCCGGACATCTACAAGGACCAGCTCGCCGCCGTGTTGGCGCCGCTCGCCGGGCGCAACGTGTTCTACGTGACGCACAAATCGACCTACGACATCCGGCTGGCCAAGCTGAACGGCAACCTCGCCGGCGGCGACGCCACCCAGCAGTCCGTGTTCGACAGCCTGACGCCCGGCGCGGTGCCGGCGCCGATCAAGCTGCTGATCTCGGGTCACGACCACCAGTTCCAGGTGGTCGATTTCCAGGGCGCCGACTACGCGCCGCAACTGGTGGTCGGCAATTCCGGCACGCTGCTCGACAACAACGACGGCAACCAGCCGCAAGCCTTCGTGCCAGACGCCACCGGCAGCAACGCCGGCGCGGCCTACGCCCTGCCCGGCGTCGCGGGGACGCCCACGGTCACGATCCGGGCCATCTCCGACCGGGCCGAATACGGCTTCACGGTGCTGGACGCGACGGAGGCCGGGTATGTCGCCCGTGTCCATAACCTGACCTCCAACACGCTCGCCCGCTGCGTCATCACCTTCAGCCCGCGCTCCATGCGCTGCGCGCGATAACAGCGCGAAGGGCCGCGTTGAACGCGCTGCACCCGCCGCTTACGGCGCAGGAAGCGGAAACCCGAGAGGCTGGGACCCTCGACCCATGGCCGGATGCGGCCGGCACGCTGCGCCTCCTTTGCTGGCTGGGCGGCAGCTACGGCAGCGTCCTGCTGCTGCTTGGCGTGCTGTGGGCGATGCCGCTCGGCGCCGAGGCACGGTCCACCGG
>CALMAB010000035.1 GCA_937858325.1 uncultured Acetobacteraceae bacterium | reverse complement strand
TCTAGGGGTCTCTGACTCTTTCTGCTATCAGCATGAGCTTCGGCGCCGTCGATGTGCTCAAGGGCGTGGACCTCGATGTCGCTGCCGGCGAGTTCGTGGTCTTCGTCGGACCCTCGGGCTGCGGCAAATCGACGCTGCTGCGCGTGATCGCCGGGCTGGACGAGCAAACAACGGGCGACCTCCGGATCGATGGCCGCTTGATGAACGGCGTGCCGCCGGCCAAGCGCGGCATCGCCATGGTGTTCCAAAGCTACGCGCTGTATCCGCATTTGACGGTGGCACGGAACATGGGCCTCGCCTTGTCGCAGGAAGGCGTCGCCGCGGCGGACATCAAGCGCCGGGTCGAGACGGCCTCCGCCCTGCTGCGGCTCGACGCTTTGCTGGACCGTCGTCCGGCCGAGTTGTCGGGCGGGCAGCGCCAGCGCGTCGCCATCGGTCGGGCCATCGTGCGCCAGCCGAGCCTGTTCCTGTTCGATGAGCCGCTGTCGAACCTTGACGCGGCGCTGCGCGCCGGCACCCGTATCGAGATCGCGAAGCTGCACCGCCAGCTCGGCGCGACCATGGTATACGTCACCCATGACCAGGTTGAGGCCATGACGCTGGCCGACAAGATCGTGGTGCTGCGCGGCGGCGCCGTGGAGCAGGTCGGCCGCCCGCTGGAGCTGTATGCCCGGCCGGCCAACCTGTTCGTCGCGGGCTTCATCGGCTCCCCCACCATGAACTTCATCGCCGGCGACGCCGCCGCCCGGCTGCGCGCCGCGACCATCGGCGTGCGGCCCGAGCACCTCGTCGTCGCCCCGGAGGGTGCCTGGACCGGCGCCGTGTCGCACGCCGAGCGCCTCGGCGCCGACACCATGCTCTACGTCGATGTGCCGGGGGCCGGGATGCTGACCGCCCGCATCCTCGGCGACATTGACTACGCCGTTGGGGACTCCGTCGGCCTCACGCCGCAGCAGGGCAAGGTTTACCGGTTCGACGGCGACGGGAAGTCCATCGCGGCCTGAGCAGGGACGGCCCACGCCGCGCCGGGCGCGCCCTCGTGCGCCAGCAGCCACCGCTTGCGCTCCAGCCCGCCGCCGAAGCCGGTCAGCGTGCCGTCCGCCCCAATCACCCGGTGGCACGGCACGACAATGGACACGGGGTTGGCGCCGTTCGCCAGGCCCACGGCGCGCATGGCCGTGGGCCGGCCGATCCGCGCCGCCAGCGCGCCGTAGCTCACGGTCTGCCCCGGCGGGATTTGGCGCAGCGCGTCCCATACCATGCGCTGGAACCCGGTGCCGACCGTCGCCACCGGCAAGCTGGCCAGGCAACCCGTGTCCCCGTCGAAGTAGGCCCGCAGCGCGCCGCTGGCCGCCGAGGCGCGCGACGCCGCGTGGAGCCGGACCGTGCCCGCCCCGTACTGCCGCTGCAGAAGGTGATCCAGGCGCTGCTCGTGGTCCTCCCAATCCACCGCGCGCAAGCGGTCGTCGTCGTCCGTGACGACCAGGATGCGGCCGGTCGGGGTGTCGATCTGCTCAACGGAGAAGGTCTGAACAGGCATGGTGATCACTCCTGAACGGGATTGAAGAAGGCCCGGCCCGGATCGACGGAGCCGACACAGCACGGCATAGGTCAAGGTCCGGCATCAAAGACAAGCTACATGTAACACAAATGATAGCGCAATTTCAGATTTTGTTGATTCATAGTGCCGGTTGCAATGTCGTTTTCTGACCAAACTTTCCCTATCAATGCTTGCGCAACTCTCTTTTGTTATAGTGTAATTCCGTTAATTTGGTGATCATCCTTATGCAAAGCCGAATATTTCTACTTTCGGCTTGCGCCATGTGCAAAGGACGCAAAGTGGAAATGGCCGCATTCTTGCTGCTCCCAAATGACGGACGGCCGCGGCGGTCATGAGGCTGCTTCTCCCCTCCGGCCCGGCGCACCTCACCTATTGCACCAACGTCCACCGCGGCGAAAGCTGGCCGGACATCTTCGCCGCCCTGCGGCGGCACCTGCCCGAGGTGAAGCGCCGCGCTTCGCCGCAGGCTCCCATGGGCGTCGGGCTGCGGCTGTCCGCCATCGCCGCGGAGGCGTTGGACACGCCGGACGCGCTCGAGGCGTTGCGCGGGTTCCTGGCCAGCGAGCAGCTTTACGTTTTCACGATCAACGGCTTTCCCTACGGGCCGTTCCATGGCGAGCGGGTCAAGGAACAGGTTTATGCCCCCGATTGGCGGACGCCGGAACGGTTGGCCTACACCGACCGCTTGGCCGGCCTGCTGGCGGCGTTGCTGCCCGACGACCAGCCCGGCCTGACTGGCAGTGTCAGCACCGTCCCGGGCGCGTTCCGTGCCTCCGCCAGCACCGATGCGCGGGCGGCCATCGCCGAGACGCGGCTGCGGCACGCGGCCCACCTCGCCGCGCTGGAG
>CALMAB010000034.1 GCA_937858325.1 uncultured Acetobacteraceae bacterium | reverse complement strand
GTGATGGCGGCGGCGCCGGCCGGGCACTTCGCCGCGGTGCGCCCGGTGCTCGACGCCATGGGCGGCAAGGTGGTGCATGTGGGGGAAAAGCCAGGGCAGGGGGCCGTGGTCAAGACGGTGAACCAGCTGCTCTGCGGCGTACACATCGCCGCCGCGGCGGAGGCTTTGGCGTTGGCCAGCAAGCTCGGCATCGACACCGCGGCCGTGCTGGACATCGTAGGCGGCTCGGCCGCCGGGAGCTGGATGCTGCGGGACCGCGGGCCGCGGATGCTGGAAGCGGAGCCGGAGGTGCGCAGCGCCGTCGATATCTTCGTCAAGGACCTGGGCATCGTCATGGAAGCCGGGCGCGACGCGAAGGCGGCGCTGCCGATGGCCGCGGTGGCGCACCAGCTATTCCTCGCGGCATCGGGCCAGGGCCACGGACGCGCCGACGACAGCCAGCTGATCCGCACCTACAACCAACTGAACGGCACGGCGGGGAAGCCGTAGCGGGACCGCGCGTTCCGCGGCATAAAGAAGAAAAGGGAGGCAAAATGGACCACAAGGACAGCAGGCCGAACCTGCCGCGGCGCGCGATGCTCACGACCGCGGCGGCCCTGCCGCTGGTCGCGGTCCTGTCCCGCCGGGGCGACGCCGCGGAGTTCACCTACAAGTTCGCGACGGGCCAGGACCCCAGCCATCCCGTCAACGTCCGCGCCGGAGAGGCGTTGGCGCGCATCCGCGACGCTTCGGGCGGTCGGCTCGACTTGAAGCTGTTCCCGGCGAACCAGCTCGGCTCCGACACCGACCTGATCAGCCAGGTGCGCAACGGCGGCGTCGAGTTCCTGAACATCGCGACCTCCATCCTCAACACGCTGGTGCCCGCGGTGGGCATCGTCAGCATCGGCTTCGCCTTTCCGGACGACGAGGCGGTGTGGCAGGCGGTGGACGGCGACTTGGGCCAGTATATCGCGGGCCAGATCGCCAAGCTGGGCCTCGTGTCCGTCACCAACCTTTGGGCCAACGGCTTCCGCCAGGTCACGTCCTCCACGCGCGACATCCTGGCGCCCGCGGACCTCAGGGGGTTCAAGCTGCGCGTGCCGCCCGCGCCGATCCTGACCTCCTTGTTCCAGGCGCTGGGCGCCTCGCCCACGCCGATCAACTTCAACGAGCTTTACTCGGCGCTGCAGACCAAGGTGGTGGAGGGGCAGGAGAACCCGCTCGCCATCATCGCGACCACCAAGCTGTATGAGGTGCAGAAGTCGCTGAGCACCACCGGGCATGTGTGGGACGGCTACCAGATCCTCGGCAACCGCCGGGCCTGGGAGAAGCTGCCGCCCGACCTCCGGGAGATCGTGCAGCGCGAGCTGGCCCGCTCCGGGAAGGACCAGCGGGCGGACATCGCCCGGCTCAGCGTCAGCCTGCGCCAGGACCTGACGGCCAAGGGCATGGTGTTCCACGACGTGGACCGCGCGCCGTTCCGCGACGCGCTGCGCGCCACCAGCTACTACAAGGACTGGCAGGCGAAGTTCGGCGACCAGCCCTGGGCCATGCTGGAAAAGAGCTCCGGGAGGCTGGCATGAGCCTGGTCGCGGGAGCCGCGCCGGCGTCGCGGTCGGACGGAGGCATCCTGGAGCTGGCCGACCGCGCGCTCGGCTGGCTGACGGAAATCCCGGCCGCCATCCTGGTGGTCGCCGAGGTGGTGATCCTGTTCGCGGGCGTCGTGTCGCGCTTCGTGTTCGACCGCCCCTTGGTGTGGAGCGACGAGGTCGCGTCGCTGCTGTTCCTGTGGCTGGCGATGCTGGGGGCTGCCATCGCGCTGCGCCGGGGCGCGCACATGCGGCTGACCACGGTGGCGGCGATGATGACGCCGGCCTGGCGGGCGCGGGTGGACGCGCTGGCGGTGGGCGTGCCGCTGCTGTTCCTGGCCCTGCTCATCAACCCGGCGCTCGACTACGTCGATGACCAGTCCTTCATCGAGACCCCGGCCCTGAGCTGGCCCGGCAGCATCCGCGCCGCCGCCCTGCTGGCCGGCATCGGTGCCATGCTGGCCGTGGCGCTGCTCCGCCTGGTGCAGCAGGGCTGGCGGGACACGCTGCTGGTGGCGGCAGCGCTTGCGGCCATTGCGGCGCTGCTTTGGGTTGGCTCGCCGGTGCTGATGGCGGTCGGCAACTGGAACCTGCTGTTCTTCTTCGTGCTGCTGGTGGGTGCGGCCGTGCTGCTCGGCGTGCCCATCGCGTTCGCCTTCGGCCTCGCCACCTCCGCCTACCTCATGACCACCACCTCCACCACGCTCATGGTGATCGTGGGGCGGCTGGACGAGGGGATGAGCTCGCTGATCCTGCTGGCGGTGCCGCTGTTCGTGCTGCTGGGCCAGTTGGTTGAGATGACCGGCATGGCGCGCGCCATGGTGGCGTTCCTCGCGGCGCTGATCGGCCACCTGCGCGGCGGGCTGTCCTACGTGCTGCTGGGCGGGATGCTGCTGGTGTCCGGCATTTCCGGCTCCAAGGCGGCGGATATGGCGGCCGTCGCCCCCGTGCTGTTTCCGGAGATGAAGCGCCGCGGCCTGAACGAGGGGGAGATGGTGTCGCTGCTCGCCGCCTCCGGCGCGATGGCGGAGACGATACCGCCGTCGCTCGTGCTGATCGCCGTCGCGTCCGTCACCGGCGTCTCGGTCGCGGCGCTGTTCACCGGGGGCCTGCTGCCCGGCATCGTGCTGGCGTTGGCACTCGCGGTCATCGCGCGGCAGCGGACGGTGGACAGCGTGGAAACCCGCGTCGCCCGCGCCCCGATGTCCACCGTGCTGCGCGCCTTCGTGATCGGCCTGCCGGCCTTGGTGCTGCCGGTGCTGATCCGCGCCGCGGTGGTGGAGGGCGTCGCCACCGCGACGGAGGTGTCCACCATCGGCGTCGCCTACATCCTGATCGTGGGCCTGCTGGTGTACCGGGAGTTCGACTGGCGCCGGACCTACCCCATGCTGATCGAGACGGCGGCGCTGTCGGGCGCGATCCTGTTCATCATCGGCGCCGCGACCGGCATGGCCTGGGCGCTGACCCAATCGGGGTTTTCCCAGGCGCTGGCCCATGCGATGGGCAGCGTGCCGGGCGGGCAATGGGGCTTCCTGGTGATCTCCGTGTTCGCCTTCATCATCCTGGGCAGCGTGCTGGAGGGCATCCCGGCCATGGTGCTGTTCGGCCCGCTGCTGTTCCCCATTGCCCGGCAGATCGGGGTGAACGAGGTCCACTACGCCGTGGTCATCATCCTGGCCATGGGCATCGGCCTGTTCGCGCCGCCGTTCGGCCTCGGCTACTACACCGCCTGCACGATTGGGAAGGTGCATCCGGACGTGGCGCTGCGGCGCATCTGGCCGTACCTGGGGGTGCTGACGCTCAGCCTGCTGCTGCTGGC
>CALMAB010000033.1 GCA_937858325.1 uncultured Acetobacteraceae bacterium | reverse complement strand
CCGTAGCCTATGGACGGCAGCGGACGTTTGAGGCAATTCTGAACCATGGACGGCGAACCCAACGTTGCGACCGCAGCCGCGCGGCCGGTGTCGCCGATCAGCGCGGCCATGCTGGCCGCTCTCGTGGGCGTCCGTGCGCTGCCCGCGGGCGAACTGGCCGCCATCGCCGGCATGTCGCCGCCTGCCGCGAGCGCGCACCTGGCCAAGCTGACCGATGGCGGCTTGCTGACCGTCGAGCGCGAGGGACGCCACCGCTACTACCGGCTGGCCGGGCCAGGGGTGGCCAGTGCCCTTGAGAGCTTGGCGTGCCTTGTCGGGCAGCCGATCCGGCCAGGAGCGATGCGGGCGCCCAAAGCCCGCGCCCTTCGGCACGCCCGCACCTGCTACGATCATCTCGCCGGCGAGTTGGGTGTTGCGGTCGCGATGGCATTGGAGAGCCGCGGCCTGGTCGCCGCGACCGAGGGCAAGCGCTTGGACGTAACCCCGGCGGGAACTGCGTGGTTCGCCGCGGTGCTCGGCATCGACACGGCCGGCCTCAAACCGGGGCGGCACGGCATCGCGTGCCGTTGCCTGGACTGGACGGAACGCTGCCACCACCTGGCAGGGCCGCTCGGCACCCGGCTGCTCCAGCGCTGCTGCGACCTGGGGTGGCTAGCACGGACGCCTCGGCCCCGCGTCGTGCAGTTGACCGGACGCGGCCGGGACGGCTTGCGCGAGCAGCTCGGCCTCCGCGTTCCGGTTGCCTGAAGCATCGAGAACGCGGCTCCCTGGCTCTGGCACGCCATGGCCGCCTCGCCGCAAGGCTCCAAAGCGTGAAAAAGGACGCGATGCAGAAAGGACGCTGGTTGCCTGCCGGGGACCTCGGTATTGGCAGGTGATCAGTTCTTGTGGAGACTGGGCCAGGTTTCGTCCGTAGCGGATCGGCATCCATGGCCCCAGCCAGCCCCTTTGATCAGCCCTGTGCGCCGTCCGGCGGTGATGGGCCATCGGGGCGCGTTTCGAGCAGCGAGAACATCGGCCGAACCAGGACCGGCGTGATCGGGGCAAAGCCGGAAGCCGTCATCAAGGCGTTGAACTCCGCTTCGGTCCGCTCGCACCCGCCGAGCAGCACCAGCATGTTGACGTCCTCAAGCAGGTCATAGGCGTCGCACTTGCCGGGGTCCGCGTCGAGCAGCCGGTCGACGATCACCAGGCGCGCGCGCGCCGGCATGGCGGCGCGCACCGAGCGCAGGATCGCGGCCGCGGCCTCGTCCGGCCAGTCGTGCAGGATCCAGCACAGGAGGTAGGTGGTGCCGCCTGTCGGCACGGAGCGGAAGAAGTCGCCCCCGACCACCTTGCACCGCCTCCGCAACCCGGGGCTGTCAAGAACAGCGGGTGCGCTGGCGACGACGTCCGGGCGGTCATACAAGACCCCGCAGGCGTCGGGGTGCCGGCCGAGGATGGCCCGGAGCAGGGCGCCGGAGCCTCCGCCGACATCGACCACGGTCTCGGCCTCAGCGAGCGTCAGGGCCGAGGCGACCGCCTCGTGGCGGCCGGCGAAGCCGCTCTGTATGAAAGACCGGAACAGGCTTTGATCGGCCGGGGCCTCGCCCAGGTGCCCGAAGAACGT
This sequence comes from uncultured Acetobacteraceae bacterium, assembly GCA_937858325.1. Classification (GTDB taxonomy): domain Bacteria; phylum Pseudomonadota; class Alphaproteobacteria; order Acetobacterales; family Acetobacteraceae; genus CAHJXG01. The sequence goes on along the minus strand of CALMAB010000033.1, from coordinate 1,244 downwards.
TTGGCCGCCGTTGGCCAGGGGAAAGGCGGCCTGCCCCGTCCTGACGGCCTCGCCGAGCTTGCCCCAGGCGGCCCACACGGCCGGGAGCGTCCAGAAGCGGGCCGCGAGGTGTTGCGGGGAGAGGGCGTCGCCGCGCAGCGCGCGGGAGGCGTCCGTGTGGGCAACCGTGCCCTGGGCGTCGATGGCAAAGACACCGAGGGCGGCGAGGGTTCGCACGAGGCGGTGCAGGGTGCCCTGGTGGCAGCCCAGCCGGTCGGCCAGGTCCGCGATGCCGATGCTGTCGCGAACCCCCAGGACATCAGGCAAGCCGAGCTCACACGCAGCGCCGAGCATCCGGGAGATGGCAAGGCCCCGGATCGCCGCCCGGAGCGTCGTTTCCTGGCCGATGCGCCCCGGGGAATGTTGTGTCTCGCCCATGCAGGTTTCCTCGTTAGGTCGTCACGCCCGTCCTTCAGGTTGTGGGCGGGCAGCCGGACACTACCAAGCCGAGCCGGAGCTGCGCCATTGGAACAGGCTGGACGGGATGGATGCTGCACGTGTTGAGCGACGCCACGCTTGCGCCAAGCAGGAGAAGGCCACTCTGCGGGAAGGGCAGGCGCAGCGCGGGCTGGCGTCAGAACGTCGTGAAGATCTTCGAAACAATGCGCCACTCGCCGTCGCGCTGCACCAAGTGCAGGTGATCGACGAAGCGCGTGCCGGCGAACCCTTCCATGCTGACGGTCGCGGCGGCAATGTCCCCCGTCGCGTCGCAGGCTGTCACCGCCGCCTTGTAAGCGGACATGTCGGTGCCGGCACTCGCCATCCGCTGCACGTCCTCAATATACAGGTCGGCCGACCCGGCGACCGCCTGCGGACCCAGGAACCCGTTCAGGCTGGCATCCGGGGAGAAGCAGGCCGCAAGGCCTTGAGCATCGAGTGTGCCGGAACATTCAATGTAGCGTCGGACGACCTGTTCGGCTGGATGGATCTCGGGCATCGGTAGGACCTTGCTGCTGGCGGGGCGGCCGCCACGCCCTCGTGGGCGGGACCGGGCGCGTGCGGGCGCGCGCTCACCGCCAAGTGAGCTGCCGCGCGCAACGCAGGTCAAGAGGCTCTCAGGACTGTCCGCCAAGGGTCGAACCCGGGCGGACAGATGCGCTGCCGAGTGCTACATGTAGGCGCTTGCAATCATAGACGCTTGTTCTCGCAAACAGCGCCGGTTCCTCATCGGATTAGCTGACAACGGGGCTGGCGCCGTGCTCACA
>CALMAB010000032.1 GCA_937858325.1 uncultured Acetobacteraceae bacterium | reverse complement strand
GACACTGGTGGCGCATTCGGGAGCTTAACGGGGCTGGCGGCGTTGGGCGGTTTTCAGCCGAAATGGTGCCCCATGTCGCTTCCCCCGCAGCAGTCGATCCCGCCCGTGCCCGACGACACCGCCCGGGTGGCCCGCGCCGCGTTCCGCACCCGCAATCCCTACCTGATCCTGCGCGACCGTCTCGGCACCCTGTTCACGCGCAAATTCTTCGAATTTCGCGAGGACGCCGACTTCGCCGACCTTTACCCCAAGCGCGGGCAGCCAGCCTATGCGCCGTGGCGGCTTGCGCTGGTCACGCTCATGCAGTTCCGCGAGGGGCTGAGCGACCGGCAGGCGGCAGAAGCCGTGCGTGTCCGGATCGACTGGAAACACCTTCTCGCACTGGACCTCGACGACCCCGGTTTCGACCGCAGCGCGCTGTGCGAGTTCCGCGACCGGCGCTGGCCCGGGTGCTGGACGCGGCGCGCGAGGACGGCCTGCTCAGGGCGCGGGGGCGCCAGCGCACCGACGGCACGCACGTGCTCGCGGCCATCCGCACCCTGAACCGCCTGGAACTCCTGGCCGAGACACTGCGGGCGGCGCTGAACGACGTCGCCGTCGTCGCGCCGAACTGGCTGCGCGCGTTTGCGCCGCCCGAATGGCACGAGCGCTACGACCGGCGGATCGAGGACGTGCGGCTGCCCGAGGTCGGCCCCAAGCGCGACGCCTTTGTCGGCCAGGTCGGCGCGGACGGCTTTTGCCTGCTCGACGCGCTGGCCGGGACGGACGCGCCCCCAGCCGCCGCGGCGCTGCCTGCCGTCGAGACGCTGCGCCGCGTGTGGGCGCGGCACTTCGACCGGGGCGAGGACGGGCAGGACGGCGGCGCCCGGCTGCGGCCGGTGCAGGGCCGTGGTCCCGGCGACCGGCTGGGGTCGCCCTACGACACGGAGGCGCGGTTCCGGACCAAGGCCAACACGACCTGGACCGGCACCATGGCCCACTTCACCGAAACCTGCGATGCAGGGGCGCCGCGCTTGGTGGTCCATGCCGACACCACGCCGGCCAACGTGCACGATGCGACGTTGACCCGTTCTCGTGGAGTGATGGCGGGCTTGGGTGATCATGGCCCGGTCGTGGCCACCTCCGTCGCTGCTTCGTAGGCCATGGGCGACAGATAGCCCAGGCTGGAGCGCAGGCGGACCGGGTTGTACCAGCCTTCGATGAAGCCGAAGCAAGCCATGCGGGCCTCGGCTTGCGAGGCGAACCGGCGGCGCTCCAGCAGCTCGCATTCCAGGGTGGCGAAGAAGCTCTCGCACATGGCGTTGTCGTAGGCGTCGCCGACCGATCCCATGGACGGCCGCACGCCGGCTTCCTTGCAGCGCTTGCCGAACGCCAGAGACGTGTATTGCGACCCCTGGTCGGAATGATGAACAACGTCCTTGGGCCGGCGCTGGCCGATGGCCATCTCCATCGCATCCAGCACCAGCTCGGCCCGCAGGTGGTTGGCCATGGACCAGCCGACGACCTTGCGGCTCCAGGCGTCCAGCACAACCGCCAGGTATAGGAACCCCGTTGCTGTTGGCACGAACGTAATGTCGGCCACCCATAACTGGTTCGGCGCCGTCGCCGTGAAGTCCCGGTCCACCAGGTCCGGCGCTGGGCGGGCCTCCTTGTCCCGCTTTGTGATGGTCATACCCACCCGGTGGCGGCTCGCGCCCACGAGGCCCGCAGCACGCATCAGGCGCGCGACGCGCTTGCGTCCGTGCTTCTCCCCGTTTGCCCGCAGCTCCGCATGCACGCGCGGCGACCCGTATGTCGCGTGCGAGCCGGCGTGGATGGATTGAACCCGCTTGAGCAACGCCGCATCCGCCTGGGCATGGGCGAACAGGAGACGGTGCCGCCAGGCGTAGCAGCCGGCCTCAGACACGCCCAGCACGCGGGCCATGGTGACGATGGGGAACACGGCCTGGTTCGCGCTCATGAACCGGAAAAGCCGGACGGCACGGCCCCGGTTTCGCGTGCGAACCCAGCCGCAAACGCTTCGCGTTTCGGCGAGGCCGCCGCTCGAGAGAGGATGTCGCGCTCCACCCGCAGCTGCTTGTTCTCGCGCCGGAGGCGTGCCAGCTCCTCGCGCTCGGTCGCGGTCAGGGCGTCGCCCTTCTTCTCCCGACGGCCCTCTTGGCGGTCGGCCGCCGCAACCCAGGCGCAGATCGACTGCGCCGTCGGCTCGAACTCGCGGGCAAGATCATCGGCAGACCGTCCGGCACGGACCAGATCGACCATCTGACGGCGGAACTCAGGCGAATAAGGCGGGCGTGTCTTGGGCATGAAAGAAGCCTCCTGCGAAAGCATGAAAGGCTCCACCAAGGCGGGTCAACATCACGTTGACGACGCCGGAGCAAGCTTCTTGCATCAACCCACCCTGCGGCACCATGGGCCGCCTCCGTGCAACATGCTGAGGCAAGCGGATGGTATCAGGTCATTGCGAGTTCTCATTGACCCGTCACATGATCCCTGCCTCGTACATGCAGGCGATCACGACCGGGAAGTCCTGCTTTTCCACCATGCGCCCGACCTTGAGGCGTGACAGGACCCGGACAGCCGCAAGGTCGGATATGATGGGGATGCGCGCCGACCGCGCCTCGTCAATCAACAAGTGCGCGCCCTCGTCGGTCCCCCGCGCCACGAGGACCGGCACCATGGCGTCCGGCTTGGCGAACCGGAATGCGAGCGCAAGGTCCGCAGACCGCACAATGAACGTCGCGTTCCGCAGGCCGGTCCGTGCGGACGCCTGCAACCCGGCCCGCAACTCTCTCCGATGCTGCCCCTTGATGAGCGGGTCGCCTTCCATCTCCTTGTGCTCGCGTTTCTGCTCCGACTTCGTCATCCGCATGTCGCGCAGAAACAGCCACCGCTGCACCCCGATGTCGAGCGAGCCGATCGTGACGAAGAACAGCGCGGACGTGATCAGCAGCGGCTTGAGCAACTCCCGCAGGAGCGTCCCGGCGCATCCCAGCCCGCAGGCCGGCTGCTCCAGCAAGGCATCAAGCGAGTGCGCGATGATCAGGCAGGCAGCGGTGCCGACCAGCGCCACTTTCAGGACCGACTTGACAAGCTCAACCAAGCTTCGGACGGCGAACAGCCGCTTGAAGCCTGCTGCTGGGTCGAGCCGCTCCATCTTGGGCATGACGGGATCCAGGGCAGCGACCATGCCGCCGTTGGCCGCGACGCTGGCGAGGACCGTCGCCGTCACCAGCACGCCGACAAGCGGGCCAAGCGTCCAGGCAAGCTGGCGCCCGAGCACAGCCGCAAGCCGGCCCATGGCCTCGGCAAAAGGCGCCTCGGTTGCCGAGCCAGCCGCTTCGGCCGCCTCCGCCAGGCCGTTGAACACCGAGCCGGCACGGGCGAACAAGCACCCCGCGGCGGCAATGACCACAATGGCCGTGACCATCTCGCGGCTGCGGGCGACTTGGCCCTTGCGCCGCGCTTCCCGAAGCTTCTTCGCCGATGGCGGGAGGGTCTTCTCCTCGCTGGAATTGCTGCCGCTCATGGCTGAGCGGCCGATGGCAGGGCGGTGCGCACCGCGTCCAGGATGCGCGGCAGCGTCGCCTGGTCCTGCCGCATGTATGTTATCAGGAAGGCGACATAAAGAGGCATGAACAGCACGAACACGGCGTTGCGGACCGCAAGCGCCAGGTCGTCGATCCGCAGGTTGGGCGCGAGCCTCGCGACCACCAGCAGCGACACGTCGGCCAGCAGCATCGCGATCACCGGTGGAACCGCGAGCAGCAGTCCTTGGCGCGTGATCCGGTCGAGCACGCCAAGCAGCAGCACCGGCGTCCGCACGTCCAGCGCCGGCAGCGCGTCCAGCGCCGGCCAGAGGCTCCAACTGCCGTAAAGCAGGTCGGCCAGCATCTCCAGCCCGCCGGTCAGGACGAACAAAGCGATGCCGGCCATCACGAGCAGCGTTCCGGTGATCGAGACGTCCTCAAACCCTGCTGGGTCGTTCAGCCGCCCCTGGGTCGCGCCACGCTGGGCGTCCAGCACGTCGCCCGCGAGGTCGAGCGTCCAGAACGGCACGCCCAGCAGCAAGCCGAGCGCGGCGCCGACCGCCGCCTCCTTGCACGACAGCAGGAGCAGCCTGGCCGGGCCTTGCAGGCCGGGGGATAGCTCCGCTGCGAGGCGCGGGACCACTGGCAGCGCAAGCGCAGTGGCGATGGCGCCGCGCAGCAATCCGCCGACCTGTGCACGGGTGAAGATCGGGTTGAGCGAGAGCAGCGCCAGCGGCCGGGCGAGCGCGATCCCGTAGGCGAGCAGCCAATGCCACACGGTCTCGAACAGCGCGCCGGAGGTCAGCACCTGCGCGGCCTGCTTATTGGGTCATGGTGGGGAAGCTGTCGAAGAGCTGGCTCGACCGGCTCACCAGCGGCGCCACCAGCAGCGGGCCGAACAGCACCATGATGACAATCACCACCAGCAGCTTGAATGCGACGGGCAACGACTGGTCCTGGATCTGCGTCACCGCCTGCAGGATGCCGATGACCAGGCCAACGGCCAGCGCGCCGAGCAGCGGCGGCAGCGACAGCAGCAGCACGATGCCCAGCATGGCGTGCAGTTGGCTGATGAGGACGCTTTGGGTCATGGAGACCGCAGCCTAGCTGGCGTAGCCGAGGACAAGGCCGTGCATGAGCCGGGTCCAGCCCTCGATGGCGACGAACAGGAACAGCTTGAACGGCACCGAGATCGTGGTGGGCGACACCGCCGACATGCCCATCGCCATCAGCACCGCCGTCGTCACCAGGTCCACGGCGATGAACGGCAGGTAAAGCAGGAACCCGGCCTCGAACGCCCGGCGCAGCTCCGACAGCACGAAGGATGGAACAACGACGATCATGTCGTCCGGCGTGACCGACAAACCGGAGTCTGGTCCCCAGACCCGGGCGGTGGCGGCGGTGAAGAACGCGCGCTCGCCCGGGCTGGTGAAGCGGAGCATGAACGCCTTGGCCGGCACGCCGGCGCGCAGGGCGACGTCGGAGAAGTCGCTGATGGTTCGGTAGCTTTGGCCGGGTTGCGCCGCCTCCTCGTAGACCTTGGCCGCAACCGGGGCCATTACGTAGCCGGACAGCAGAAGGGCGATGCCGTACAGCACGAGGTTGGGCGGGGTTTGCTGCACGCCCAGCGCGTTGCGCAGCAGGAACAGCACCACCGAGATCTTGATGAAGCTGGTCATCGTCACCGCGACGAACGTCACCATCCCCAGCGCCGCGATGACGATCAGGATCGCCAGAAGGTTCGGCTGGCCCTCAGCCATGGTCGAACAGCCGCACGATCCGCACGCCGACAGCGCCCTCGACCTCCACCAGCTCGCCTTGGCCGACCGGGCGGCCATGAACAGCGATCTCCACCAGGCTGTCCCGGCTGCGCCCCAGCTCCAGGACCGACCCGACGCCCAGGCCGCGCAACTGCCCCAAGGTGATCGAAAGCCGGCCGACCTCGAACGTCAGCAGCACCGGGATGTCGTCGGGGTCGGCGACAGGCTCCGCCGTCCCGTCTTCGTCAGGCATCGCCCACCCTCCTTGCACCGCAGCCGGCGACGGCGCCGGCGGCTCCATCAGCTTCCAAGTGTCGTCCATGCGGACGGCAGCGGCGCCCCAAGCCCCGGCGAGGATCAGCCGGGCGCCGGCCTTGTCATGGTGCTGCAGCAGCACGGCATCGCCGGGCCGCAGCGACCGGAGCACACCGGCGGACAGGCGGGTCGCACCGCAGCGAAGCACGGCCGGCAGGCCGAGCCGGTCCACCGCACGCGGCACGGGCGGCCAGAACAGGAGGAGGGCGTCGGCCTCCGGCTCGGCGCACCGCAGGTGCATCCGGCTGTCATGCGGCCCTTCCCGCAATTCCAGCGCCAGCCCTGGCCCTGGGTCCGGCGGTGCGGGCGGTCCTGCGCCGCCCGGCTGCTGCAAGAGGTCCACGGAACATACCTGAACCGACCTGCCGCACGCCCGCTCCCAAGCCTCGATCAGGTCCAGGCAGGCCGCTTCAAGAAGCACGGCAGCGAGAACGGGCGGCAACGCTTCCAACGGGCCGACATGCGGATCGAGTTGGCGGATCAGTGCGCGCACGGGGCCAGCCGGGCAGTGCAGGACGATCTCCGCCGTGCCCCATCGCAGCGCGATCCGCACTGGTTCGGGGTCGCAGGTGCCGCCGGCCGCCTCCGCCGGGCGGAGGTGCAGCGATGCGCCGCCCAGGCGCAGCGGCCCACGGTTCGTGTGACGCCTGCACGC
>CALMAB010000031.1 GCA_937858325.1 uncultured Acetobacteraceae bacterium | reverse complement strand
GTCCACCAGGCCGAGGATCGCGCCGGCCAGCGGCGGCAGCGGCACCGGCACGCGCAGGCCGTCGAACAGGAACGGCAGCGTGCCGTCAGGCCGGATGTTGCGGGCCAGCTCCGCCGCCGGCAGCTCCCGCGCCACGGGCACGGCGTCCTCCCGCATCGGGTCGGGCGCCGGCGCGGCCTCGGCCGTGCGGACGCAATAGGCGACATGGGTGCTCATGTTGCCGGTCAACGCCTCCGCCAAGCCGGCGCGGCCGGCCGGGTCCAGGGCGTCGATGCGGGCGCGCAGCTTGGGGTCCGGCAGGTAAACGGCGGGGTCGTAGCGCAGCGGCTCCATCAGCGCCGTGACCGTCAGCCCGGCGCTTTCGAGCAAGGCGATGAACTCCGGCGCGGTATAGGCCCGGTCGCGCGGGTTCAGCAACAGGTCGTACAACCCGGCGTCGCCGCCGTCGATGTGGTCGCCGAAGTAGGCGTTGCGGCGCAGCCAGGCGGACTCCGGCAAGTGCCGCATGACCCGGCGCGCCACGTCCAGCCGGGCCGGCGGCGCGTCCCCCTCCGGCGCCAGTTGCCGCAGCGCGTCCTGCAGCATGTAAACGCCGGTGCGGCCATGCGGCGCATACACCATCAGCCCCATCCCGCCACCCGGCGCCAGGACGGACAGCAGCGCCCGCAGGCCCTCCGCCGGGTCCGGCATGTGGTGCAGCACGCCGCAGCAGTCGATGTAGTCGAACGGGCCGAGGCCCGATCCCGGCAGGTCCAGCAGCGATCCCATGTGCCAGTCGAGGGTCAAGCCCCGCGCTTCCGCCCGCGCCCGCGCCACCCCATGCGCAGCGGCGGATCGGTCGAGGTAAGCCACCTGGCCTGGCCGCCCCGCCGTCGCCATCTGCTGCGCCAGCATGATCGCGCCGTCCCCGGTGCCGCCGCCCGCCACCAGCGCACACAGCGGCTTGGACGCCGGGCGGGCGGCGCCGAACACCCAATGGTCGATCTCCCGCAGGTGGCTCGGGCTGCCGATGACCAGGCGCCGCGCTTCGTCCCGCGGGTCGCGCTTGGGATAGGGAAAGGCCTCGTACTGCGCGGCGAGCCTGGCGTCGGTTGCATCCGTCATGGGGAACACCTATCCCGCGCCGATGTGTTCGGCCAAGACACGCGGCACCCCCGCACGCGGCTATTTCGGCATCGGGGCGGAGGGCGTCTCGAAATCCGCCAACATGGGCGCCCTGCTGCGCACCGGCCACGCGTTCGGGGCGGCGTTCTGCTTCACGGTCGGCGCGGGCTGGGATGCGCGCGCCGGGCGGGCAGCGGACACCGCGGACACGCCCGCGCACGTGCCGCTCTGGCGCTTTCCCGACCCGGCCGCGATCCAGTTGCCGCGGGAATGCGCGCTGGTCGGCGTCGAGCTGCTGGACGACGCCGTGGACCTGCCATCGTTCCGGCACCCGCTGAACGCCGCCTATGTGCTGGGTCCGGAGCGGTCGGGCCTGTCCGCGGCGTTGCGCGAACGGTGCCGGTTCGTCGTCCGCATCCCGACGCGCTTCGCCCTCAACCTCGCGGTGGCCGGGGCGCTGGTGATGTATGACCGGCTGCTGCAGCACGGGCGCTTCGCCGAGCGCCCGGTGGCGAGCGGCGGGCCGGGTGCGGTGTTGACGCCGCCGGAGGGGCACGGCGACCCGCGGTTCCGCCGCACGCGGCCGGACTGGCTGCCGGATGCGACGGACCCCTGATGCCCCGCTTGTCCTGACTCGGGGCGCACCGTATCTGACGAACATGCCCTCCAGACATTTGCTTATCCTGGCCGCTGCGGCGTGGCCGTCGCTGGCCCTTGCGCAGTCCAAGACCGCGGCGCACCCTCCGGCTCGTGAACCCGCCCGTTCCGCCAGCGCCGCGCCCAAGTCGATCGGCAAGTTCGAGGATTGGCAAGCCGTCACGCACCAGGAGGGCGGGCAGCTTGTTTGCTACGCCTTTGTCCGCGCGGCCAGCTCGCAGCCGGCGCTGCCGGGCCGAGGCGAAATCGTGTTGACGGTGACGCATCGCAACGGTGGGCGCGACAGCGTGGCGATCAGCGCCGGGTTCCCATATGCGGCGGATGCGGAGGTGCAGATGAGCGTCGAGCAGGCCCAGCTTGCGTTCTACACGGCGGGCCGTTCCGCCTTCGCCCGCGATGGCCGCGCCGCGGTGGCGGCGTTCGTGAAGGCGCGGGAAGCGGTCGCGAAGTCGCCGGGGCCGCGCAGCACGGCCGTGACCGACACCTTCAGCCTGCGCGGCTTCAGCCCGGCCTACGCCGCGATCAACAAGGCATGTCCCGCAAAGTGAGCACGACCACCGCCATCACGCCCGACCTGACGGACGCCGAGCGCGTCCGCATCCTGGCGAAGTCCGCCCTGTTCAACCCGCCGCCCGCGCAGTTGCCGGACGGGCGGCGCGACCTTGTCGGCCTGACGCGCGAGGAGCTGGCGGTTGAACTCGCCGTCATCGGCGAGAAGCCTTTCCGCGCCAAGCAGCTCTGGCACTGGATCTATCACCAGGGCGCGACCGAGTTCTCGAAGATGTCCAGCATCGCCCGCCCGCTGCAGGAACGCCTGGCCGAACGCTTCGTGGTCGGCCGGCCCAGCATCGCAACGGAGCAGACCAGCAAGGACGAGACGCGCAAGTGGCTGTTCCGCTTCCGCGACGGGCAGGAAGCGGAAACCGTGTACATCCCCGACCGGCGCGAGGACCGTGGCGCCGTGTGCATCTCGTCCCAGGTCGGCTGCACCCTGTCCTGCCGGTTTTGCCACACCGGCACGCAGCGCCTGGTGCGCAACCTGGGCGCGGCCGAGATCGTGGGGCAGTTCATGGCAGCGCGCGACGCCTATGACGAGTGGCCCAGCCCGCGCGGGGACGTGCCGCGCTTGTTGTCCACCATCGTGCTGATGGGCATGGGGGAGCCGCTGTATAACTACGAGAACGTGGCCCGCGCCATGCGCATCGCCATGGACGGGGAGGGGATCGGCCTGTCCCGCCGGCGCATCACGCTCAGCACCTCGGGCGTGGTGCCGATGATGGACCGCTGCGGGGCGGAGCTTGGGGTCAACCTCGCGGTGTCCCTCCACGCCGTGCGGGACGACCTGCGGGACGAGATCGTGCCGCTGAACCGCAAGTACCCCATCGCCGAGCTGATCGCCGCCTGCCGCCGCTACCCCGGCGCTTCCAACGCCCGGCGCATCACCTTCGAGTACATCATGCTGCGCGGCGTGAACGACAGCGAGGCGGACGCGCGCGAGCTGGTGCGCCTGATCGCCGGCATCCCGGCCAAGGTGAACCTGATCCCGTTCAACCCCTGGCCCGGCAGCGACTACCGGCCGAGCGGGCGGGACGCGTTGGAACGGTTCGCGGCCATCGTGCAGGACGCGGGCTTCGCGTCCCCGATCCGGATGCCGCGCGGGCAGGACATCCTGGCCGCCTGCGGCCAGTTGCGGACCGAAAGCCGCCGGACCCGCCCGGCCGCCTAGCGTGCCGGGCCTTGCAGGCGAGCCGGCACTCCCGGCCCATGTCCCAAGCCGACACTGAACGGATCGCCCTGCCGCTCGGGCTGCTGGCGGCGGCTGCGTTCCTGTCCTCGGCCGGGGCGCGCGTCGTCGATCCGCTGCTGCACGCGATTGCGACGGACTTCTCGGTGTCGGTGCCCGATTTGTGGGTGGTCATCGCCGCCTTCACCTTGCCCTACGGGCTGAACCAGCTGGTGCTGGGGCCGGTCGGCGACCGGTTCGGCAAGCTGCGGGTCATGCTCGGGGCGCTGGTGGGCTACGCGCTGTTCACCGGCGCTTGCGCGCTCGCGTCCAACCTTGCCGGCCTGGCGGTGCTGCGGGCCTGCGCGGGCGCCGCGAGCGCCGGGCTGATCCCGGTCGGCATGGCCTACATCGGCGACGCCGTACCGTACGAGCAGCGGCAGGTCACGCTGAGCAAGTTCCTGACCGGCATCGTGCTGG
>CALMAB010000030.1 GCA_937858325.1 uncultured Acetobacteraceae bacterium | reverse complement strand
TCCGCATGTCGGGGGTTCGAATCCCTCAGGGCGCGCCACGTTCTGGCCCGTACATTGTGAAGTGACAAAGTAATCTGGAACTGACAGGTCTATCTGGAATCCGTGACAGGTAATCTGGAATCATTGTCCCAGAAATATGGAATCCGTGACACAAAACCCTGGACTTTGTGACTTAGGCAAGACTACCCGAACAGGATTTTTGAAGGTTTCAAATGTCCTTCGTCTCTATCCTATATGACATATTCAAAATTCGCTCTTGAGTCTGTCTGGCTGTCCTCTGAGCTTCAAAGGTTGCCTTCGAAGCTCAGCGACTCAAGTGCCCATCCCGGAATCTAAATGTCGCGGCAGGCGCAGCACGAAACGCAGGCACTGACACTCGAAGCGCCCCGCCACTGACCGAGACCTGGGGAACATCGCTGCAATTGCCGAACCGGGGCGACATCGTGATCGCGCCCACCTGCAATGCGGGCATTGCAGGGATCAGATCGACCGCCTGAAACATGGACGGGCAGGCATTCCCGCCCGATTGCTCCTCGATCAACACGTAGATCCGGCCATTGCCCTCGTGCGTGCCCCGGATCACGACACGGTCATCGTCCCGGTCGGTGGCCAGCACACGACCATCCACCAGAACCTGATGGCCCCCTTGGGCCGCGACAACCTGGACTGTCCGGCCTGCGACCACACGCTGGTCCTGCACAAATCCGGTTGCCGTCACCGGCACTGCATACGAGCGGCCGGGCTGGCTCTGGGACGTGATCCCCAGCACTTGCCCGAGTGTCGGGGACGAGACAACTGTCCGTCCCAATGCGTCGGTATGTGCTTGGCAGCCCGCCAGCAGACAGGCTGAGAACACGATGGCTGGCGCATGTGGACGAGCCCAGGCCGCCCGCATAAACCTTGCCAAGCCGGGCGGCATCAGCCGAAGCCCAAGGTGTTGCCCAGGCGCTCGAAAGCCAATCTAAGACCTTCCTCGTATCCCAGTTCCGCACTGCGAACCGGACTCGCCCCGCTGTTCAGCGTGAAATCCAGCCAGTATTGGTTGTTGCCGGATCGCCAGTTGAGCCGCTTCACGTCGTCGAAGCCGAACACGTCGCCGTTGCAGCAGATCAAGCGCTGGGGCTCATCCACCACGATCACGTCCCCGGCGCCCCGGAGATAGTAGGAAAGGCCGATCCGGCCGTCCCGGACGGCCTCCTTGGTGCGCTGGTAGTGCAGGCCGCCGCCGGTGAGCAGGAGCAACAAGAGCTTGATGCAGATCGCCATCATCGCGATCGCCCAGGGAAGCGCCCCGACCACGACGATGACGCCCGCGCCCGGACCGCCAACACTGAAAAGGCAGAAGGCAAGCAGGACGAGACCTGGCCCCACCACAAGGAAGAACCAGAACCACCTCATCAGCGGCGACATGCCGATGTCGATGTGTGTGGGTGGCGTGACCGGGGCCGCCCCGTGTCCCTGAACCGTCTCGTTCACCAGCAGGTCTCCAGCCGTCATGGTTGCCGCCTTGCCGGGTGACTGCTGCCGCCGGTGCTTCCCGCGGAGTCCGGTGCCACACGCCCCGGGAAGCGCCCTCGATCCGCCTGCTACTACGCATAGTTATTCCTTGGCAAGCCTACTTGTTGTTGGCGAGTCCTTGGCGGGCCAGTGGACAAGGTCCGCATGGGTGTTGACCTCGGGGAGCGGCTTCGTACGCGTGCGCGGGAGCTCGGCTTGTCGGATGCTGAAGTCGCGCGGCGACTCGGGCTAAGCCAGCCGCGGTATGCCCATTACGTGTCCGGCGTGCGCGAGCCCGACTACGCCACCCTGGCCCGCATCTGTCGCGCGTTGATGGTGACCCCGAATGAGGTGCTCGGGTTCGAGGTTCAACCTGCTCAGATCGATGAGGTCGAGAGCCTCCGCCAGAGGGTCGGGGCAGCAGTCGAGGTCATGGACATCCCCACGCTGCGCACGGCGGCGGCTCTGCTCGACGTGCTCGCAAGCAGGCCAGGAGAACAGACAAGTGGGTAGCATCCCCGTAACCGTGGTGTTCGAGCCGATAGCCTCTGGACTACAGCGAGCATCGATGGCCTATGCGCGAGGCCGACACCAAGAATGCCGCAGTCTCGCAGTCCTGATCTGCATGTATGATGAGCTTGCCGGAACCCTGCGGCTGTGCCTCGGCGCACTCACCTTCAGGAATTCCTACCTGACTACCGCGTCCTGCGGTTGCGATGCCAGGTTCATGCGTGCATGACCGGATCGTGGCACAAGGAAAACCTTCTACGCTGCCCCATGCCCGGTTGGCGCTGGACGACGCACGGCTCGTGACTCACGAACTACGGGAGTTGCGCGCTGATGATGCAGAATGGCGCATCCGTGCGCGTTGGGTCGCCGCGCTCGCTTTCCTGCGGCTTATCGGTCACGTCATGAACAAGGTAGACGAGAAGTCTCTATCCCCGAGGCGGAGAGAGGTGGTGCGATCATGGTGGAAACGCATGAACGACGCTCGATTGCCGGAAGACGACATCTTCCACGACTTCATCGACAAAGAGCGAAACAACATCGTCAAGGAATATGACTTCCGCTTTCCGTGGCGTCGCCGGGCGCTGACGTTCAACGGCGCACCTCTCACCTTCAACGGGTCTCCGCTGACCTTCGGCGGAGCGTTCACCGTGGTGGATGGTCCTCTCAAGGGACGGGATGCACTCGAACTGTGTGAACTCGGCCTGGCCTGGTGGGAAGACAAGGTGGCCATGTTGGAAGCTCAGATCGACGTGGCCACCGAATGAGGCTTACAGAAGAACGAGTTCTCTTGGTTGCACAGTTGTTGAGTCTTGGATGGCATTAGGAAGCCGGGCGCATGGCGTCAGCACGCTTGCAGCAACAACCGGGCGTTATGTAAGGGGGGGTGGCACCACGCTGGTGGATATAGTGCTCACCACACTCATGTCCGCATTCCGTCGCGATTGGCCCAAGTTACCGAAGAATCGATCCGTGGACCCATCCAAGCGGTTCACCGCCTTGGTCCAGCACGCGATTCCAACCGCCCTCGGTTGCAACGATCTGGACGATGGCGCCCGCCTCCAGGATCTTGACGATTGGCCCGGATCTGGACGGCATCGACCGGACGTTGGCACCTATCGTCGTGACCGCCTTCCGGCCGTCAACATGTTCTACAACAGATGATGAAGCTTGTCGCCCTGAAACTTCCGCAGCCGAGGCAGGCGTGATCACCGGCGATAGTGACACCGGTGTCGGGGCCGCCAAAGTCGTGACGCTCTGGACAGTGTTACTGACAGGCTGCGGGGCTGGAGCGTTGGGTCGGAGTGCCAGATATCCGAACAGCGCGGCAACACCTACAACAGCATAGGCACGAAATGACGGGCGCCGGGCTTGCTGTGCCGGAGTACAAGTGACGGCCGGAGCGGATGGCGCGACAAGCACCGGCTTCGGAGCATGATGACGGGTCGTTCGCGTCTGATACGACAGACCGGTACCTGGCAGGCTGTAGGTGGACTTCGTCCCACGCTTGCTCATGTTGACGGTGACACCGCGCCCGCCGAACGAGAAGCTCGTCACCCCGCGTGATCCAACGTTCATCCGCAGTCCGGGCATGATCTTGTAGGATCGTCGATATCGCCAGCCCATGCCAACTCCACCGGTCCGGAGACAGCGCGGACCTTGATACTTAATGATACCAACCCATCATTGGCGACGACAAGCTGGTCGCTATCATTAAGTGTTAGGATTGCTCGTGTTCCAGTTGCGAGAATCCCTTATTCGGCTACTCTCGCTAAATTTTCGCAACTGGGCGGTGCAATGAGCTACTCGGATCAAATTCCGTTCGTGCCGCCCAGCCTGATCGAGAATCCCGAGCCAAGATGTCCGTGCCTCCTGCTCCTGGACACGTCAGGCTCGATGAACGGGAAGCCGATCGCGGAGCTTAATGCTGGCCTACGGATCTTCAAAGAAGAACTCACAGCAGACGCCATGGCATCACAACGTGTCGAGGTCGCCATCATGACCTTCGGCCCCGTGCGGGTGCTGTCGGAGTTCGAGACCGCCGACACCTTCCACCCACCAGTGCTCGAGACAACCGGCGACACGCCCATGGGCGCCGCCATCATCCAAGGTCTGGACATGCTTGAAACTCGCAAGAGCGTCTATAAACAGGCGGGTGTTGGTTACTACCGACCGTGGGTGTTCCTCATCACAGACGGCGCCCCAACGGACTCGTATGCGATGGCGGCCGAGCGCGTCTGGCAAGGGGATAACCCTGCCCGCAAGTCGTTCAGCTTCTTCGCCGTCGGCGTTCAAGGAGCCGACATGGCGAAGCTGTCTCAGATATGCAGCCCGGACCGGCCCCCGTTGAAGCTGCAAGGCTTGAGTTTCCGGGAGCTTTTCACCTGGCTGTCCAGTTCGCTCGGAGGTGTCGCCCGATCACAACCAGGCCAGCTTGTGCCGCTTCCCGCGCCGACTGGGTGGTCGGCGGTGTGATCACGGCGCGGAGGTGGCGGACCGCCTTTGCAACCTCGGTAGGCACCTCTCACCAGAAAACCGGCACACCATGCCAGGACGCAGGCGGTTGCACCGTCATTGACGCCCCAAATGGGTCGGAGGTTCTCGTCGCCGCCGTCAGCGACGGCGCCGGGACGGCGAGCCGGTCTGACATCGGGTCGGCCATGGCAGTGGAACATTTTCTCCAACGCTTCTCCCAAGCCGCGGCTTCCAGCCCCGATTTGGAGGCGATCGACCGGAGCTTTGTGGACCAATGGTTCGCGGACGTGCGGACCAGCATCCGCGCACGCGCCGAGACGGATGGCGCAAAGGTGAAAGACTATGCCTGCACGATGCTGGGGATCGTGGTGGGAGCCGCCGGTGCGGCCTACGTGCAGATTGGCGACGGGGCAATCGTGGTGTCGGGGGAAGAGCCAGGCCAGTACCACTGGATATTCTGGCCCCAGCACGGTGAATATGCGAACAGCACCTTCTTCGTCACTCAGAATGGTGCGGAAGCCGTGCTCCAGTTTGAGACTGGTCCGGCCGTGGATGAGGTCGCCGTGTTTTCCGATGGCCTTGAACGCCTCGTGCTCGACATGTCCGCGAGGACGGTCCACTCGCCCGCGTTCCAGCCGATCTTCGAATGGCTGACAACAACGGAACCAGACCGTTCCGGTGCGGCTTCAGGCGCGTTGGTGGCCTATCTCGAGTCGGAGCATGTCAACAGGCGGACGGATGACGACAAAACCCTGGTGATGGCGACCAGGGCGATGCCACCCCACAAGGTTTGACGACGTGACGCCGGGTCGCTTGCTCGATGCCCAGGGCAACGCGGTCGCGCTTGCCAACGAACTCGGCCGCGGCGGTGAGGGAGCCGTGTTCGACATCATCGGTCGACCGGACACGGTGGCAAAGGTCTACCTGAAGCCATTGAACGCCCAGCATGCGGCGAAGCTCGCGGCCATGACCGGGATGGCCAACGGGGCACTTCTCAAGATTGCGGCTTGGCCCACCAGCACCCTGCACGACCCGGCGGGCAAGGTTGTCGGCTTCGTCATGCCGAAAGTCGGTGGCCACCAACCCATCTTCAAGCTGTATGGACCCAAGCCACGGCTTCAGGAGTTCCCGAAGGCAGACTGGCGCTTTCTGATCCATGCCGCTTCGAACATGGCACGGGCGTTTGCAACCGTGCATTCCGCGGGTCTCGTCATCGGCGACGTAAACCATGGCAACCTTGTCGTCGCCCAGGACGCGACGGTTCGGATGATCGACTGCGACAGTTTTCAGGTGTCCTCGGTCGGGCAGACGTGGTTTTGCACCGTCGGGGTTGGCACCCATCAGCCGCCGGAGATGCAGGGACGCGACAGCTACGCCGGAGTCGTCAGGACACCGAACTACGACAACTTCGGTCTGGCTATCATCGTTTTCCAACTGCTCTGCATGGCGCGCCATCCTTTTGCTGGCCGGTTCCTCGGCGCAGGCGAGCCGCCCTCGATCGAGGAGGCCATCGCCGCCTCGCGCTACGCCTACTCGCGGGACCGCGCGCGAACACGGATGGACGTGCCACCTGGGAGCTTGCCGGTTGACGCATTGACACCAGAACTCCAGGACCTGTTCGAGGCTGCTTTCGCTCCCGGAGCAACCCGAGGCGGACGCCCCCCTGCGGACCGCTGGGTGTCCGTCCTTGGCGGCCTCGGGGCGGATCTGAAGCCATGTCGGTCCAACGGTGCCCACTTCTACAGAAAGAGCCTGAACGCCTGTCCCTGGTGCGCCATCGAAGGCGCCAGCGGTGTCACCCTATTCCCGGTCATCTTTGTGCCCGGCGCGGCGGGCTCGAGCGGGATGACGGCCCTCTGGCAGGAAGTCGGCAAGGTGGTCGAGCCGCTTCCGCTGGATCCATGGCCGCCTTTGCCCCTCCCAAATGCCTTGCCGTCACCAGAAGCCAGCGAAGCCGCCAAGAATGGACGGGGTCTGAGAGTAGCAGCATGGGCGTCGGTCGCCGTCGCGGTGGCATTCGCGCTCGGGGTTGCATCGCCGGGGCTTCGGCCGCTCCTCGTTCCCGGCATCGGCGTCCTTGCCTTCCTGATTTACAGGCATACACAGGAGAAGCAGCCAGGACCTTTCAGGCGGCGCTTGGCCGATGCCAAACGGGACTGGGAGGCGTTGCGCACGTCCTGGGCCACATCCTTGGCGGGTCCGAGTGTCCCGGAAATCCGGGCTGACCTGTCAAAGCTCAAAACGGAGCATGACGCGCTTCCGACCGAGCGGGCGAAGCGTCTCCAGCGGCTTCAGGAGCATAGGCGGGACAAGCAACTTGAGGAGCACCTGGACAAATTCTCGCTTACAAGCGCAAAGATCCCGGGGATCGGGCCGACCAAAATCGCGACACTCGCAAGCTACGGCATCGGGACGGCGGGCGACATCGTTGCCGCAAGAGTACTTTCTGTGCCGGGTTTCGGCCCTACCACGGTCACCAAGCTGCTGGCATACCGCCGTGTCCGCGAAGGCTCGTTCCGCTTTGATCCGAACCGAGGCGTCTCGCCATCGGACGTGGCCGCTATCGACCACGACGTCGCAACGCGCAAGGCCAAACTCGAGCAGGAGATGTCGACCGGTTTGGCACGCCTCAGGACGGCGTCGACCACTTCGGCAAACCGTCGCCAGGCATTGCACGGCAGACTGGTGGAACTTAAATCACGGTATGCCCAGGCACTTGCGGATGTTGCTGTCGCCGCTGAGGGCAGGCGAACCCATACCCGGCTGCTGACGATGTCAGCCATGGCAATCGGCATGGCGTTGCTCTCGGCTGCGGATCAACCGTCAAGACTTCCGGGAGTGGCCCAGCCTCCCGCGAATACGATGGCGCCGCCGATACATACCGCACCAGCGGCGGCGCCCGCTCCTCCGGTCCCCGCACTTGCACGTAGTTCCCATCCAACACCGCCGACAGCTCCAACACGGCCAGGGTCGGCACAAGTGCCGAACGTCGTGGGGCCACCCGGTCCGCAGGTCTCGACGCCGGTGCCGGTGCCGACGCAGGCGGCCGCCTCTTCTCCCCAAGCCGACGGCGGACGGGTGATCATGAAACAGGCTGCCAATGTCCGCCTGGCAGCGAACAATACGGCATCAATCACACGGATAGCACCACAGGGGGCAAACCTCAGGGTGTTTGCCAAGAGCCTAGGATGGTTGCAGGTGGGAGAGGACGAACCATGGGGATGGGTGTTCTCTGGTCTTGTCGAGCCGTTGTCAATCGGCACGGGATCGGGACCCCGTATCGGCGTCCAAAAGGAACCCCCTTT
>CALMAB010000029.1 GCA_937858325.1 uncultured Acetobacteraceae bacterium | reverse complement strand
CATGGAGGCCCACATCGCGTCCACCCTGGCCCGGCCCTTGTTCAGCCGCACCCGCCGACTGCCGCAGGACGCCGAAGTCGGGGCCGCGCCCGGCAAGCCGCCGCGGCTCACGGGCACCCTGGTCAGCCAAGCCGGGCAGTGGGCCATCTTTGCCCCGGCCGCAGGCGGCAAAACGGTAGCGGCCGGTGTAGGAGGCCGGGTCGGCGCTTTCATGATTGCAGCGATTGTCCCCGGCGCGGTGACGGTGCTGGACCCGGACGGAGGAACGCAGGTTTTGCGCCCAAGGACCGATCCCGCCGTCCGCACAGCCGCGGTGCCCGCCGCCGGCGCGACGCGGGCCGTTTCTTCAACCGTCCTTGATCTGCTGCAAAGCATCCCCGGCGAGGACGCCAAGCCCGGCGCCGCTCGCCCTGGTGCCCGCTGATGGGCACCGTCGGCGCAGCGGGACCAGTTCGGTGGCGTGCCCGTTCCGGCCGGGTGCTGCCGGCCTGGGCTGTCCTGGCCGCATGGGGGAACAATCGGCAGCGTCGTTCCGTTCGGGCGGCTCAAAAACGATGGGAGCAAATGGCCGCTGGCATGAGCCGAAGCCTGCTACAAGCCCGGCGGCTTCGACCGATCCGCGTCGCGGCCCGGAGCCGTCATCGGAACAGCAACCAGTTCCGCTGACTGCTGTTCGGCCACGGCACGCCCCAGGCGCCGTTCATATACCTGTCTCTATTTCGCCCAACACGCAGGTGGAGCGGAACCAAAGGGGGGCGGCGACGTTGAGACTTGCCATGCAACCTTTCGCATCAACGAACAACAAAGGAACGCCAATCATGAAGACCCTGATCGTGGCATTTGCCGTCCTGGGCGCCGCCCCGGCATTTGCGCAGAACTCGTTTACCACCACGCAGAACCCGCCGGCGGGGAACTCGAGCCAGTCGACGCCCAACACGACGAACGGCTTGCCGCAGGCGGCCGGCACGGAAAAGCCCACCCAGCAGCCCGGGTCCACCGTCGGTGAAACGGCGACGCAACCCTCGGCAACCGCTCCGTCCAAGGGTGCGGCCACAACCGGCTCCTCGACCACGCGGTAAGCAACAGGTCGGCCCGCAGGCGTCGCGTGGCGCGGCGGGCCGGCCCACCTACAGCCCAGCGAAAACCCGGCATCCAGCGCCGGGTTCTTGCCTTTGGTCGCGGATGACAGCTTGGTCGGTGCGGCTCATGTTTTGTGGATCGATGCCTGGTAAATCTCGTCGATAGATGCCGCCAGTGCCGCATCGAACGCGGCATCGTCCATCGAGTGCTTGAGATCCTCGGTCAGCGCCCGCGAGAAGCTCGCGATCATGTCGTGGTTGGCAATTAAACGCTTGCAGGCGTCGGCACGCGAGTAGCCGCCGGACAGCGCGACGACCCTGGCCACGTGCCGGTGGCGGATCAGCGGCGCGTAGAGGTCCGGGACGTCCGGGATCGTCAGCTTGAGCATCACCTGACGGCCGTCCGGCAAGGCGTCGAGACTCTTAGTCAACTCCGTCAGCAGGATGGCTTCCGCGCCCGCCTTGTCCGGGCTTTTGATCGAAACCTCCGGCTCGATGATGGGCATCAGCCCGTGCCCGGCGATCTGCGCGGCCACCTCGAACTGCTGCCTCACCACCGCCGCGATCCCCTCGCTTGAGGGCAGGTTGATGACCGAGCGCATCTTGGTCCCCGCGACGCCGAGCGTCGCCGCGTGGGCCAGCAGCGCGTCCAGCGCCGGAATCGGCTTCATCAAGCTGACGCCGTCCTTCTCGGCCTCAAGCCCCTTGTCCACCTTCAGGAAGGGCACGACGCCCCGGTCTTCCCACAGAAAGGCCGGAACGGGTTTCCCCTGCGCCTGCCCGTCCATCGTCGCTTCGAACAGGATGGCGGCGATGACCTTGTCGCCGTTGAAGGCCGGCGCGGTCATGATGCGCACGCGCATTTCGTGCATGAGCTTGAACATCTCGGCGTCGCCGCTGTAGGCGCTGTCCGGAATGCCGTAAAGGCGCAAGGCGCCGGGCGTCGATCCGCCGCTCTGGTCGAGCGCAGCGATGAAGCCGCCCTTTTCGGCGACCTGCGCCATCATCGTCGTGTCCGCCATGAGTGTCGTTCCCACCTGAAACCGGTGCGCTCGGGGAGAGCGCGTCCATCCTCGGCCTGCTGCCCGCCGTCGCTGGCGTGAAAGACGTCCGGGACCCCTGCATCTTCGGCCCGGATGCCTACTTTGTCACTGCCGCGGCGGCAGGATGCGGCGCTGCTTGCGTGTCCCGCATATCCTGTCGGCATCACTCGGCGCGGTATGGCTGAAGCGGGCGATTCCGCCAAGCGGGCATGTGGGCTCACGACCGTGCCGATCCGGTTGTTCGCCGGATTGCAGAACCGGAACCATCCATACCCCGGGCGTTAACGCTCCTCACATGCAGCCCGCCAACGCCGGCTGCGGAGGGCGAGACATGGACGAGAGCCAAATCAACACGCTGGGCGGCAAGATGCGGGATGTTTATTCCGACCTCGCCAGCGAGGCGCCCGTGCCAACCGCGTCGAAGCACCCGTCACGCCGGTTGCGGAAGAACCGGAGCTTTGCCGGGGCGAACGCGCGTGGGGCTGCTTCGGCGCCGGGCACCATCGTGACGCAGCATCCCGTGGCGTCGCTCCTGATCGCCGTCGGCGTCGGCTACTTGCTCGGTCGTCTTTGAGCACGACGCGCGTAAGCGAGGCATGGAGCGGACGTCCAGAACGGTGTTGGCGCCGCACGCCGGGTCTCACCCGTCCTGCAAACGCTTGAGCCGCCCGGCCGTCGCGTCGTCGGCCGGGTAGAACGCCTCGATGGCCAGTTCCGACAGCGTGATTTCGGCCGGCGTGCCGAACACGGTGGTGGTCGAGATCAGCGACAGCCGGCCTTGCGCCGTGTCGAGTTCCAACGGGACCGCGATGCCGCCGGGCGCCCCTGATGAGGATCGGGCGGCGGCGGGCGGCGCGGGAAAGGCCGCGAGTTCCGCGACCAGCGCGGCCAAGGCCGGATCGGCGCTCGCTTCCATTTGCCGGCGCAGCCGTTCCAGCAGGTGTGCCCGCCATTCCGGGAAGTTGGCGATCTGCGGCGCGAGGCCGCGCGGGTGCAGCGCGACGCGCATCACGTTCACCGGCGGGGCCAGCAGCGCGGCATCTACGGCGGCCAGCAGCGGCGCCACCGCCGCGTTCGCCGCGAGGAGGTTCCAGCCCCGGTCCACCGCCAGCGCCGGGTGCGGCGCGTGGGCGCGCAGGATCAGTTCCACCGCTTCCCGCGCCGCGCGCATCGCCGGGTCGTCAAGCGGGCGTTCGGCATACAACCGGGCGTAGCCGGCGGCCAGCAGCAGGCCGTTGCGCTCGCGCAGGGGCACGTCCAGGTGCTCGGCCAGGCGCAGCACCATTTCGCGGCTCGGGCTGGCGCGGCCGTTCTCGACGAAGCTGAGGTGGCGCTGCGACAGCTCGGCATCGAGCGCGAGGTCGAGCTGGCTGCGGCGGCGCCGCTGGCGCCAAGCGCGCAGCAGCACGCCCACGGGCACGCCCGGGCCGGAGGGAAGGGGAAGCGACGCCAAAGCCATGCCGCAGCCTAGCCCAGCCCAGGCGCGGAGCCGATGACCTGCGACGTAATCGCGCGGGCGCGCGGATGGGCGGACAGTGCGGCCACCGCCCCGAAGCCGCCGAGGATCGTCCCCGGCAGCCGGGCGGGTGCAAAGGAGAGCACTCCCATGGACGCCATCAACCCGCAGGCCATCGCCGCGCGCTACGTCGCCGCCTGGAACGAAACCGACCCCGACCGGCGCCGCGCCCTCGTTGCGGCGCTGTGGACGGAGGACGCGACCTACGGCGACCCCGTGATGCAGGGGGAGGGGCACGGTGGCATCGAGTCGCTGATCGCCGGCGTGCAGGCCCGGTTCCCGGATTTCCGCTTCGCGGTGTCGGGCCGGCCGGACGGCTACGGCGACCGCCTGCGCTTCACGTGGGACCTCGGGCCGGAGGGCGGCGAGGCCGTCGTGCAGGGCACCGACTTTGCCATGCTGGCCGGGGATGGCCGGCTGCGAACGGTGGTCGGCTTCCTCGACCGGGTTCCGCCCGCGGCGTGACGCCGGCGGCGAACCGGCCAGTTGTTGGGGGCGTGCGCCTGGCCGGCGCAGAGGGCCGGCTCCGGGCGCACGCCGCCATCCCACGATTCGAGGGCGCAAATCATGGTGAAGTTGGTAGCATCCGGCCTTTGCAAGCTGCAGGAGGCACCCCCGGTGCTGTCAAAGTTCGAACGCTTCAAGCTGACCTTCGGGCCGACGCCCATCGAGAAGCTGCCCCGCTTGACGGATTACCTGGGCGGCGGCGTCGAACTCTACGCCAAGCGCGAGGACTGCAACTCAGGCCTCGCCTTTGGCGGCAACAAGCTGCGCAAGCTCGAGTACATCGTGCCCGACGCCATCGCGAGCGGCGCCGACACCCTGGTTTCCATCGGTGGGGTGCAATCCAACCACACGCGCATGGTGGCGGCCGTCGCGGCCAAGATCGGCATGAAGTGCCGCCTGATCCAGGAAAGCTGGGTGCCGCACGAGGACGCCGTGTACGACCGGGTGGGCAACATCCTGCTGTCCCGCATCATGGGCGCCGAAACGCAGCTGGTGGACGACGGCTTCGACATCGGCATCCGCGAAAGCTGGACCCGCGCCATCGAGGACGTGAAGGCCCGCGGCGGCAAGCCCTACGCCATCCCGGCCGGCGCCTCCGTGCACAAGCTCGGCGGGCTGGGCTATGTCGGCTTCGCCGAGGAGGTGCGGCGCCAGGAAGCCGAGATGGGCCTCCGGTTCGACTACATCGTCACGTGCACCGTGACCGGATCGACCCATGCGGGCATGGCGGTGGGGTTTGCCGCCGATGGGCGGGCGCGCAACGTGGTCGGCATCGACGCGTCCTGCACGCCGGCCCAGACCAAGGCGCAGGTGCTCGACATCGCGCAGAAGACCGCGGAATTGATCGGCGGCCGGGACATCGAGGAGGACGACGTCATCCTGATGGAGGAGTACGCCTACCCCGTTTACGGCGTGCCCTCGAAGGAAACGGTGGACGCCATCCGCCTGGCCGCTCGGCTGGAAGGGATGATCACCGACCCGGTTTACGAGGGCAAATCCATGCAGGGGATGATCGACTTGGTGCAGAAGGGCTATTTCCCGAAAGGATCGAAAGTGCTCTACGCGCATCTTGGCGGCGGCCCGGCGCTGAACGGCTACAGCTACACCTTCCGCAACGGCTGATGTGCAGGCCCGGCCGTCCTCAGCGGCCGGACCCGTCCGCCTCGGCCTCCGCCCAGTCCAGCTCCTCCTCGACCCGGTGGAAGGCGTCGTCGCCGATGCGCTCGTCCCGGCGCAGCGCCGAAAGC
>CALMAB010000028.1 GCA_937858325.1 uncultured Acetobacteraceae bacterium | reverse complement strand
GCGCTGGGTGGTGCAGCAACAGGGGACCGCACCATGCTCGACGCGCTGGACCCGGCCGCGACGGCGCTCGCGGCGTCGGGCCTCGACGCGGCCGTGGTGGCGGCGGAGGCCGGGGCGGAGCGGACGGCCGCCATGCCGCCGCGGCTGGGGCGGTCCTCCTATCTCGGCGACCGCGCCCTGGGCCACCCCGATCCGGGCGCCCAGGCCGTCGCCGTCTGGTTGCGCGCGGTGCGGGACGCCCTGAAATCACGCTCAAGTTGAACAAAACACCGGATCACGCCTTGCGGCGGGACCCGTCCGGCGCTTCTATCCATCGGAGGCTCGGACCGGAAAACCGGCGGGGCAATCGGCAACGAAAACCGAGCGGGAGGACTGAATGGCCGACGAGCGTACCCCACGGCTGGAAATGCGCGGCATTTCCAAGACGTTCCCGGGCGTGAAGGCGCTCAACAACGTCCAGCTCAAGGCCTGGGGTGGCGAGGTGCTGGCGCTGATGGGGGAAAACGGCGCGGGCAAGTCCACGCTGATGAAGATCCTATCGGGCGCCTACCAGGCCGACCCCGGCGGCCAGTTGCTGATCGACGGCAAGCCCGTCGCCATCACCGACCCCATCGCCGCCAAGCAGCAGGGCATCGCCATCATCTACCAGGAGCTGGCGCTGGCGCCCAACCTCACGGTGGCGGAGAACATCTATCTCGGCACGGAGCCGGCGCGCGGCGGCCGGATCGACCGCAAGGCGATGCGGGAGGGCTGCCGCCCGGTGCTGGAACGGCTGGGCGCGCCGTTCGGCCCCGACACCGTGGTGGGCGGCCTGTCCATCGCCGAGCAGCAGTTGGTCGAGATCACCCGGGCGCTGCACGCGAAATCCAAGCTCCTGGTGCTGGACGAGCCGACCACGGCGCTGTCGTCCCGGGAAACCGACCGGCTGTTCGGGCTGGTGCGCCAGCTCCGCGCCGACGGCATCGCGCTGATCTACATCAGCCACCGCATGGCGGAGGTGTACGAGCTGGCCGACCGCGTGTCCGTGCTGCGGGACGGCGGCTATGTCGGCACGCTCACGCGGGACGAGCTGAGCGCGGAGTCGCTGGTCAAGATGATGGTCGGGCGCGACCTGTCGAGCTTCTACACGAAGACGGAGAAGCCGCAGGACAGCCGCGGCCCGGTGATTATGGAGGTGCAGGGCATCACGGACGGCGGCCGGCGCGTGAAGCCGTGCAGCCTTCAGTTGCACCAGGGCGAAGTGCTGGGCATCGCCGGGCTGGTCGGCTCCGGGCGGACGGAGCTGGCCCGGCTGATCTACGGCGCGGACCCCAAGACGGGGGGCAAGGTGGCGTTGAACGGCAGCGTGCTGACGGTGCACGGGCCGGAGGACGCGCTGGCCGCCGGCATCGCCTACCTGACCGAGGACCGCAAGGGGCTGGGATTGTTCCTTGATCTCCCCTGCGGCACCAACATCAACCTCGGCGTGATCGAGCGGGATGCCAAGCGCGGCGGTGTGCTCGACCTTCCGGCCGGGCGGCGGCGCGCGGCGGATGCGTTCAAGGCGCTGCGCGTCCGCGCGGCCAGCCCGGCGGTCACGGTCGGGAGCCTGTCCGGCGGCAACCAGCAGAAGGTGCTGCTGTCCCGCTGGCTGGAAACCGGGCCGAAGGTGCTAATCCTCGACGAGCCGACCCGCGGCGTCGATATCGGCGCGAAGTCGGAAATTTACCGCATCATCGACGAGCTGTCGCAGCGTGGCATCGGCATCATCGTCATTTCAAGCGAGCTGCCGGAGATCATCGGCACCTGCGACCGCGTGCTGGTGATGCGCGAAGGCGTGATCGCCGGCGAGGTCGGCGGACCCGGCGGCGCGCCGATCACCCAGGAGAACATCATGGCCTACGGCGCCGGAGCGGCCGCGCAAGCCGCATAGGAAGGGAAACCGAAATGTCCGACGTAAACGAGAAGCCCGCCGCCGTCGCGATGCCGGCGCCGGGCACCACCGACGCCACGACGACCGCCCCCGCGGTGGCCGGCGGCGCCGGGCTGTCGGCGCGGCAGGTGCAGATCCGCAGCGTTGTCCAGGCGATCGGGATGCTGCCGGTGCTGATCGTCCTGGCCATCGCCTTTCACTACCTCGGCGAAGGGCGGTTCCTGACCGCGCAGAACCTGTCCATCGTGGCGCAGCAGGCGGCGATCAACTGCGTGCTCGGCGCCGGCATGACCTTCGTGATCCTGACCGGCGGCATCGACCTTTCGGTGGGCAGCATCCTGGCGGCGTCGGCGATGGCGGCGCTGATCGCCTCCTTGATCCCGGGTTGGGGCCTGCTCGGCGTCCCGGCGGCGCTGCTGACCGGGTTGTTCTTCGGCCTCATCAACGGCAGCCTCGTGGCGTTTGCCGGGTTGCCGCCGTTCATCGTGACGCTCGGCTCGCTGACGGCGGTGCGCGGCCTGGCGCGGCTGATGGGCAGCGACACCACCATCTTCAACCCCGACCTGTCATTCGCCGCCATCGGCAACGCGACCATCCCGATCACCCCCACCTTCGGCATTCCGCTGCTGGCGATCATCGCCATCGTCGTGATCGTGGTGTCCTGGTTCGTGCTGCGTCGCACGGTGCTGGGCGTGTGGATCTACGCCGTCGGCGGCAACCCGGCGGCGGCGCGGCTGTCGGGCATCAAGGTGTGGCGCATCCTGTTGTTCGTGTACTGCGTGTCCGGCCTGCTCGCGGGCCTGGGCGGCGTGATGTCGGCAGCAAGGCTGTATGCCGCCAACGGCCTGCAGCTTGGGCAAAGCTACGAGCTGGACGCCATCGCCGCGGTGATCCTGGGCGGCACCAGCTTCGTGGGCGGCATCGGCTCGATCTGGGGCACGCTGATCGGCGCGCTGATCATCGCCGTGCTGTCGAACGGCTTGACCTTGCTGGGCGTCTCGGACATCTGGCAGTTCATCGTCAAGGGACTCGTGATCATCGGCGCCGTGGCGCTCGACCGAGTGCGGCTGCAGGGCAACGCCCGCACCTGAACGCTTGGCGCATGTGGAGCACCCGGGCCGCCGGCCCGGGAACGCTGCCGGTGGGGCCTGGCCCAACCGCCGGGGCGGAACAATCGGGCTTGGAGGTTACGCTTGATGTTGAAAACCCTGCTGCTGGCCGGCGCGGCCATGGCTCTTCTGTCCGGGGCGGCATCCGCCAAGGAATTGAAAGCGGTCGGCGTTACTGTCGGCTCGCTCGGCAATCCCTTCTTCGGCGCTGTCAGCAAGGGCATTACGGACGCGGCGAAGCAGGTCAACCCGCAGGCCAAGGTGACGCTGGCTTCGGCGGACTACGACCTGAACAAGCAGTTCACGCAGATGGACAACTTCATCGCCGCGGGCGTTGACCTGATCCTGGTCAACGCCGCCGACCCGCGGGCCATCGCGCCCGCAGTCAAGCGGGCGCAGGCGGCGGGGATCACCGTGATCGGCGTGGACGTGGCCGCCGCGGGGGCCGACGCCACGGTGCAGACCGACAACATAAAGGCCGGCGAGATCGCCTGCCAATACCTGGCCGACAAGATCGACCATAAGGGCAACGTCGTCATCGAGAATGGGCCGCAGGTGTCGTCGGTGATCGACCGGGTGAACGGCTGCAAGAAGGTGCTGGGCCAGTATTCCGACATCAAGCTGCTGTCCTTCGACCAGGACGGCAAAGGATCGCGCGACGGCGGGCTGAACGTGATGCAGGGCTACCTTACCCGGTTCCCCAGCCTGCAAGGGGTGTTCACCATCAACGACCCGCAGGCGGTCGGCAGCGACCTCGCGGCCAAGCAGCTCAACCGGACCGGCATCGTCATCACCTCGGTGGACGGCGCCCCGGACATCGTGACCGCGCTGAAGGGTCAGACGCAGGTGCAGGCATCGGCGAGCCAGGACCCGTACACGATGGGCAAGCTCGCGGTGCAGACCGGGGTGGACATCATGAACGGCAAGAAGCCGGAGAACCCGATGGTCCTCATGGCGCCCCAGCTCATCACCCGGGACAACGTCGGCAGCTACGGGGGCTGGACGCAGAACTAGGCATATCCCCCCACACGGGCGGCGGCGCCCGTGTGGGGGGATCACCGGCTCAGCTCGCGGATCATCTCGTCGAGGCCGCCCGGCGTCAGCGGGTACATCCGGTCCTCCATCAACTGCCGCACCATGCCGACCGATTGCGTGAAGCCCCACTCGGCGCGTGGCACCGGGTTGAGCCAGGCGCTGCGCCGCCATTGCCCGAGCAGCCGCGCCATCCAGGCGGCGCCGGGTTCGTCGTTCCAATGCTCGACGCTGCCGCCGGGCGAGGCGATTTCGTAAGGGCTCATGGTCGCGTCGCCCACGAAGATCGCGCGGTAGTCGGGGCCGTAGGTGCGGATCACCTCCTCGGTCGGGATCGTGGCGTCGCGGCGGCGGCCGTTCTGCCGCCACACGCGCTCATACGGGCAGTTGTGGAAGTAGAAGAACGCCAGGTGCTTAAACTCGCTGCGCGCGGCGGAGAACAGCTCCTCCGACGCGCGCACGTGGTCGTCCATGGACCCGCCCACGTCGAGGAACAGCAGCACCTTCACCGCGTTGTGCCGCTCCGGCACCATCTTCAGGTCCAACGACCCGGCGTTGTGCGCCGTGGCCCGGATGGTGCCGGGCATGTCCAGCTCGGTCGCAGCGCCCTCCCGCGCGAAGCGCCGCAGACGACGCAGCGCGAGCTTGATGTTGCGGGTGCCCAACTCCATGCCGTCGTCCAGGTCGCGGAACTCGCGCTTGTCCCATACCTTGACCGCCCGGCGGTGGCGGCTCTTGTCCTGGCCGATGCGCACCCCTTCCGGGTTGTAGCCGTAGGCGCCGAACGGCGAGGTGCCCGCGGTGCCGACCCATTTGCTGCCGCCCTGATGCCGGCCCTGCTGTTCGGCCAAACGCTGGCGCAGCGTCTCCATCAGCTTGTCGAACCCGCCCAGCGCCTCCACCTGCGCCCGCTCCTCCGGCGTGAGGTGCCTTTCCGCCATGCGGCGCAGCCATTCCTCCTGCAGGGCGCGCGGCGCGACGCCACCTTCTTCGCCCCCCGCCGGCGCTTCCAGCCCGCGGAACACCTGGCCGAACACGCGGTCGAACCGGTCCAAATGGCGCTCGTCCTTCACCAGCGCGGCGCGGCTCAGGAAGTAGAAATCCTCCACGCTGTAGTCCGCAACCCCTGCCCGCATGGCGCCGAGCAAGGTCAGGTACTCGGTGATCGACGCCGGCACGCCCGCCTCCCGCAGCGCCAGGACGAACTGCGCGAACACGTCAGCCGCCGCGGCGGTTCAGG
>CALMAB010000027.1 GCA_937858325.1 uncultured Acetobacteraceae bacterium | reverse complement strand
GTGCGCGACCGGGTGCCCGTGCTGTGGACGCTGGCCTCCGGCGACCCGGCGCAGGAAGCCGAGGAAGCCGGGCGCAAGCTCGACGCCCGCCTGCACCGCACGTTCAAGGTCAAGATCGGCGCGCAGGACCCGGCCGCCGACATGGCCCGGATGCGGCACCTGGCGCGGGCGCTTGAGGGCCGGGCGACCCTGATCGTGGACGCCAACCAGGCCTGGGACGAAACCACCGCCGCCCGCCGCCTGCCGCAGCTCCACGAGATGGGCGTGGCGCTGGTGGAGCAGCCCGTGCCGGCCTGGAACATCGCCGGCCTAGCCCGGCTGCGCGCCCGCCCCGGCACGCCGCCCTTGCTCGCGGACGAGTGCGTGTTCGACGCGCACGACATGCTGGCCGTGGCCCAGGCCGCGGCGGCGGACGCGGTGTCGCTCAAGCTGGTGAAGCACGCAGGCCTGCTCGGGGTGAAGCGCGTGGCCGCCGTGGCGGAGGCGGCGGGCATCGGCCTGTATGGCGGCTGTTTGCTGGAAAGCTCGGTGGGCGCCGCGGCGCACCTGCAGGTGTTCAGCACCTTCCGCGAGTTGGCCTGGGGCTGCGAGCACTTCGGGCCGCAGATCCTGACCGGCGAATACGTGACGGAGCCGCTGCGCTTCGAGGAGTTCCACGTCCACCTGCCCACGGGACCCGGCCTCGGGGTCAGCGTGGATGAGGACAGGCTGCGCCGTTACGCGCGGGCATAGGGCGGCTCACCCAGCTGCCTCGCCGTTGCGGTCCCGCCAGGCCCGCTCGAACGGCAGCCGCCAGGCATGGGGCGCCACAAGCTGGTGCACCGACTTCGGCCCCCACGATCCCGGTGCGTAAAGCCGCACTGGCGGCGGCGCTTCCAGCAGCGGGACGGACACCTCCCATAGCCGCTCGATGCCCTCGGCCGTCGTGAACAGCGTGTGGTCGCCGCGCATGGCGTCCAGGATCAGGCGCTCGTAGGCTTCCAGCACGTCGCCGATCAGGCCCGTGTCGTTCATGGCGAACTGCAGGCTCAGCTTGTCGAGGCGCATCCCGGGGCCGGGGCGCTTGCCGTAGAACGACAGGGACATCTTGGACGCGTCCGCCAGGTCGAACGTCAGGTGGTCCGGCCCCTGCGCGCCCACGCCCGACCCCGTGGGGAACATGCTCTTCGGCGGCTCCCGGAACGCGATGGAGATGATGCGCTGCCCTTCCGCCAGCCGCTTGCCGGTGCGCAGGAAGAACGGCACCCCGGCCCAGCGCCAGTTGTCGATCCCGCACTTGAGCGCGATGAAGGTTTCGGTGTCCGATTCCGGATCGACGCCCGGCTCCGACCGGTATCCCGTGTACTGCCCCCGCACCACGTCATGCGGCTGGATCGCCGTCATGCTGCGGAAGACCTTGTTCTTCTCCTCGCTGATCGGCGCCGGCTCCAAGGCGGTGGGCGGTTCCATCGCCATGAAGGCCAGGATCTGAAACAGGTGCGTCACCACCATGTCGCGATACGCCCCGGTCGCCTCGTAGAACCCGGAGCGCTTGCCCAGGCCCAGCGTTTCCGGCACGTCGATCTGCACGTGGTCGATGAAGTTGCGGTTCCAGATCGGCTCGAACAGCCCGTTGGCGAAGCGGAAGGCCAGGATGTTCTGCGCCGGCTCCTTGCCGAGGAAGTGGTCGATGCGGAAGATCTGGTCCTCCGAGAACACCTCGTGCAGCTTGGCGTTCAGCGACACGGCGGAGTCCAAATCCCAGCCGAACGGCTTTTCCATGATGATGCGGCACCGGGACACCAAGCCGCCCTGCGCCAGCAGCTGGACGGCGGACAAGGCCGCGTTGGGCGGCACGCTCAGGTAATGCACCCGGCGGCTTTCCTCGCCCAGCGACGCTTCCGCCCGCTCCACCGCCGCCCGAAGCACCTCCGCCCCGGCCGACAGCGGCACGTAGTCGAGGCTTTCCGCAAAGGCGGCCCAGTCGGCCTCGTTCACCCGGCGCGTGGAGAACTGGTCCAGCGACCCGCGCGCCAGCTCCCGGAACGCGTCGGGCGTCATGTCGTCCAGCGACACGCCGATGATCCGGCACCCCGGGATGAACCCGGCGCTCGACAGGTGGAACAAGCCCGGCAGCAGCTTGCGCCGCGACAAGTCGCCCGTGGCGCCCACGAGCACGACAACCTGTGGGTATCCCGGCCCCACGCCGCGGCGCACCTTCTTCAACAAACCTCTCCCATCCCGATTGCCTCCAGGCATCCTGCCGGCGCCCCTGAGAATGCGCCCTCCACGTGCGTTTTGTAAGGCGCGGGACGCACATGCGCGACGCGGAACGCGGTCAGGCCCGCCCCAGCCTGGCAAGGCAGCAAAGACACACGATCCGCCGATCATGCGCGAAGTTCAAGTTAACAGTTTCGCGCAATCGGCAAATGCCATATCGTTGTTATATCGTGACGTACGATGCTCACCTGTTGTTGCTGGCTACGGCCGTCATCGCGGTGGCGATGCGGCTTCTGCGACGCCTGCGCCGCAAACGGGCGGACAAGCTGCCGAGCGTGCTCACGCCGCTCGGCTTTGAACGGCATTGCGCCGGCGTGCTGGCCCGCCAGGGATGGCGGGCGAACCTGACGGCGGGAACCGCGGACCAGGGGGTGGACGTGCTGGCGCGCAAGGGGCGGGTCAGCGTGGTCATCCAGTGTAAGCTGTATTCCAGGCCGGTCGGCAACGCCGCCGTGCAGGAGGTGCTCGCCGGGCAGGCGTTCATGGGCGCGACCCACGCCGCCGTGGTCAGCAACCAGACCTACACCCGCGCCGCCCGGGATTTGGCCGGACGGACCCGCGTCCTGCTGCTGTCCGCGGAGGACCTGACGCGGGCGAACCGCTTGTTCCGGTAGCGGGTCAGTCGGCGGCGGCGTTGGACATAGCGGGCCGCGGCGCCGCCGGCCGCTCCGCCTCCACCATGTAGTCGCGCGTCAGCGGCAGCGTGTCGTTGCGCCGGGCAAGCTGCATCTGGAACACCATGCTGCTGCGGGTGCGGAACCCGGCCTCGCACAGGGCCAGGTAGAACTCCCACATGCGGAAGAACCGCTCGTCGTACAGCTCCAGCACCGCCGCCCGGTTCGCGACGAAGCGCTCGCGCCAGCGCAGCAGCGTTTCGGCGTAGTGCAGCCGCAGGATCTCGACGTCCGTCACCAGGAGGCCGCTGCGCTCGACGACCCGCAGCACCTCCGACAAGGAGGGCACGTCGGCGCCGGGGAAGATGTACTTGCGGATGAACGGGTTGATCGGCCCCGGCCCGGCGCTGTCGCCGATGGAGTGCAGCAGCGCCACCCCGTCCTCCCGCAGCAGGCGGCGCAGGGTGGCGAAGAACGCGCCGTAGCTGCCGCGCCCGACGTGCTCGAACATGCCGACGGACACGATGCGGTCGTAGGTTCCCTGCTCCTGACGGTAGTCGCGCAGGTGGAAGCGCACCCGGTCCGACAGCCCCGCCGCCGCGGCGCGCGCCGTGCTTTCCCGCTGCTGCTCCGTGCTCAGCGTGATGCCCGTGACCTCGGCCGCGCCGTGCCGCGCGAGGTGGAGCGCCAGCCCGCCCCAGCCGGACCCGATGTCGAGCACCCGCAGCCCCGGGCGGTCCAGCAGCAGCTTGGCGGCGATGTGCCGCTGCTTCTGCGCCTGCGCGGCGTCCAGGGTGTCGTCGGGGCTGGTGAAGTATGCGCAGGAGTACTGGTGGTCCGCATCCAGGAACAGGTCATACAGCGCCGGGGACAGGTCGTAGTGGTGGGCGACGTTGCGCCGCGCCCGGGTGGCGGGAATGCGCGACGGCAGCAGGCTGCGGGCATGGGTGCCCCAGTTCAGCCAATGCCCCGGGGCGACCGCATCGAGGTTGCCGGCGAGCAGCATCAGCAGGTCCACAACCGACCCTTGCTCGATGCGGAGCGAGCCGTCCATGAACGCTTCCCCGATGGACAGCTTCGGGTTGAGCGCGAGGGTGTAGTCCAGGCGCCGCCGGGTCAGCCGGACGGTCACGCGCGGCGCGCTGTTGTCGCCGATCCGGTGACGGCGTCCCGCGCCGTCGATCAGCACCATGCTGCCGCGCCGCACGATGGAGTTCAGAAGCGTTGCGAACAGCATGAACCCCGCCTCCTTGTCGGCTTGGCGCGGCCCGGCTGGCGCCGACCCGCGGCGCAGCGATCCAGCCGACGCCAGAACGTCTTTAAAATGGCACATTCTCAGCAGCCTGGCCCACGGGTCAAGGGCCGCCCCGCGAAGGGCGGCGCTGCCGGGCTGCCAGCGGGTCGAACCGGGAGCTTCTACAACGGCCAGCGCGAGTTGACGCCCTCTGCGCGGGCGGCGACCAGCAGCTTGGCCATGGCCTGGTTCGGACCGTTCGCCGCGGCTGTCCGCTCGATGGCGGGCCAATCGAACCGCACCGCGTCCGTGGCGCGGTCCCAGTGCACCGCGGGCTGCTCGGGGGGCGGCGCGTCCAGGTTGGGCAGGGGCGGCTGCGCGTCGTCGCCCGGCGCCGCCGAGGCCGTGTCCATCGAAACGGGACCAGTGCTGGCAT
>CALMAB010000026.1 GCA_937858325.1 uncultured Acetobacteraceae bacterium | reverse complement strand
ACGGTGTGCGGGCTGGTGGTGGTGAAGTAGGCGACCGCCTCCTGGATCATGATGCCCCACAGCAGCGTGCCGGTGAGGACGAAGATTTCCTTTTCCTCGCCCGGGATCGCCGGGGACCGCTGGATCGGGCGCACCACCAGCAGGTAGGTCGCGAACGCCATGGCGATGCCGGCCAGCAGCCCGGCGGCGGCGCCCCCATACGCGCCCACCTGGTCCGCCAGCAGCCACGCCACCACCGCCGAAACCAGCAGGATGCCGCCATGCGCCAGGTTCAGCACGCCGGACACGCCGAACAGCAGGGTGAAGCCGATGGCGCCCAGGCCGTAAAGCGCGCTGACCGCGAAGCCGTCGATGAG
The DNA here is from genome assembly GCA_937858325.1 of uncultured Acetobacteraceae bacterium. Classification (GTDB taxonomy): domain Bacteria; phylum Pseudomonadota; class Alphaproteobacteria; order Acetobacterales; family Acetobacteraceae; genus CAHJXG01. Next base: position 9,844 of record CALMAB010000026.1, on the reverse strand, counting down.
GATCTGAAGGCCGAGCACCCCGCCGCGCCGGGCTTAGTTCGCCACCTTCACGAAGCCCGGGAAGCGCAGCGTGCCAGTCGCCACGGCGGGCGGCCAGACCGCCACCTGCTTGCCGTCCTGCCATTGCACGACCAGGCCGCTCACGGTGTCCTTGCCGTACTTGATGGCGTGGGTGAACGGCGCGTCCTTGCCGAAGAACTGGACGCGGCCTACCGTGCCCTCGTAGTCCGCGGTTTCCAGCGCCGTCACCATCTTGTCGGGGTCGGTGCCGCCGGCCCGGCGCACGGCGTCGGCGATCAGGTACACGTCGTCATAGGCGGTGTAGCCGGAATAGGCCGGGGTGATGCCGTGCTTCTTCATGTAGGCTTGGGCGAACGGGATCGTCTTCGGCGTGGAGGCGACCGTATCCACCGCGACCAGCTGCAGCACCACGCCCTCCGTCGCGCCGTTGGTGTCCTTCCAGAACGTGCTGGACGTGGCCTGGGACGAGATGCCGAACATCGGGATCGGCACCTGCTGGTTGGCCCATTGCACCGTGGGCTGCACGCCGACATGGCTGATGCCGGTCACGATCACGTCGGGCTTCTTGCCCTCGATGCCGTTGTAGATCGGGGTGAAGTCCGTGGTGTCCGGCGACATGCGGATGTGGTCCAGCACCTGCAGGCCCACCTTCGGCAGGCAGGCCATGTAGCCGGCGTCGAGCGGCGTGGTCCAGGCGGCGTCCTCGCTCATGATCACCGCGGTCTTCATCTTGAGCTTGCTGTCGGTCAGCAGGTCCTTGGCCGCGTCGCACACGGACTGCGCCAGGAAGGCCGAGGGCAGGTAGCCGTGGAAGAAGTACTTCAGGTGGTCGTAGTCGCCGTGGATGCGCTTGGAAATCTCGTCGCTCGCGGCGCCGGGCGTGATGGTGGGGATCTTCAGCCGCCCGGCCCAGGGTTCCAGGGCGAGGGCCACCTCGCTGGTGTAGGAGGCGATCACCGCGTGAACCTTGTCCTGGTTCGCCGCACGCTGGAAGGCGCGCACGGCGTCGGCGGCGGAGTTGTGGTCGTCATAGGCGACCAGCTCGATCTTGCGGCCGTCCACGCCGCCCGCGGCGTTGATTTCCTCGGCGGCGACGGCGGCGGCGTTCGGGATGGCGATGCCGCTGATGGCGGAGTTCTCGGCGATCACCCCGATGCGGATCGGGTCGGCGGCGGACGCGGCGCCGGGCAAGCCGAACGCGAGCACGAGGGCGGGCAGCAGGCGGCGCATCGGCATGGGCATCTCCTCGGGGTTCGGCGCGGACCGCCGTTGCGCGGAGGTTAATACGACGCCATGCCGGAGTAAACGAGCCGGCCGCGGACAGGGAGGCGCCCTTGGCCGGGCGGCGCTGGCCGCCGGCACGGAACCGGTTATCGTGCCGTGGCGCACGGCTGGAGGGGGCTTGGGATGGATGTTGAGCACGAGGCCGGACCCCGGGTGGTGCCGCTGCAAGGCTGCTCCAACCTGCGGGACCTCGGCGGCTACCGCGCGGCGGACGGGCGCCGGGTGCGGATGGGCCGGGTGTTCCGAAGCGCGTCGCTGGCGCATTTGACGGAGGCGGACCTGGCCCAGTTCGGCACGCTCGGCATCCGCACCGTCTGCGACCTGCGCGGTGCACGGGAAACCGGGCGCGCACCGTCCCGCCTGCCCAGCACCGACACGCCGGAGGTGGTGTCGCTGCCTATCGAGCCGCTGGTCGGCGCTTCGCTCCGTGACCTGCTGCGGCGGGAGGAGGCGACGGGGGAGGACACCTATGCCCTGCTGCAGGCCGCCTATGCCGCCTATGCCGGCGAGCACCTGCCGCGCTACCGCGCGCTGTTCGCGCTGCTGGGGGAGGATGAGCGGCTGCCGCTGCTGTTCCACTGCTCGGCCGGCAAGGACCGGACCGGCTTCGGCGCGGCCCTGCTGCTGACCGCGCTCGGCGTGCCGCGGGAGGCCGTTGTGGCCGATTACCTCGCGACCAACCGGATTTGGCAGCGCGAGTACGCCCTGCCGCCGGAAACGCCGGAGGCGGTGCGCGACGTCCTGCTGACCGCGCACCGCCCGCTGCTGGACGGCGCGTTGGCCCAAGCGGTGGAACGCTACGGGTCTCTGGAACGGCAGCTTGAGGACGGGCTGGGCCTCGATCCTGCCCGGCTGCGGGCGCTGCGCGACGCCATGCTGGAATGAGCCATGGCGACGGCCCGCGCGGCTACCGCCGGCTGACGGTGTTCAGCGCCTCCACCGTGTCGCCGCCGAGCACGGCTTTGCCGTCAACCATCGACAAGGCGGCGGCGGGCACCCGGGCTTCGTGGCTGCCGGGCTGGAAGTAGGAGCCGACCATGATGACCGCGGTCCGGCCGCCGTCCTCAAGCTTGCGGACGCTGCCGATCCGGTTGCCCTTCAGGTCATACAGCCAGCGCCCGACCGCGCTCGTCGCGACGGAGTAGATGCCGGCCTGATCGGCGGCCGGGCTGGCAGCGGGCTGCGCCAGGGCCGCACCGCCGAGCGTGAAGGCGAGCGAGGCAGCGAGGCTGAGAATACGTGTGTCCATCATCGTGGCCTCCTGGTTGAGGCGCCCGGGCGGCCATGGCCCGGGACGCATCGCGATGTGTGGGGGCGCGGCGATCAGCTGCCGGGCGCGCGCCGCGCCGCCGCGGCGAAGGCCGCAGACCGCTCGGCGTGGGCCACCAGCCAGTTGTGGACCCGGGTTGCCTGCGCGTAGGCGACGGTGCCCTCCTCGAACCGCGTCGGAAGGGAGTTGGCGGTCTGCACCGCGCCCTGGCTGCCGTTGGTCGGCAGCACGTCGCCGGCGAGGCTGGGCAAGTCAGAGCCGGGCCGGCCGGACACGTTCGGGTAAGCCTGCGAACCCGTGTCCGCGAACTGCTGCGAACCGCCAGCCGGGTTCTGCAAGCCGGTGCCCGGACGTCCGGCGACGCTCGGGTATGCCTGCGAACCTGTGTCGGCAAGGCGTTGCGGCGCGGCGGTGAAGCCCTGCGCGCTGAACGGGAAGGGATCGCCGTTGCCCTCGCCGGCGAAGGCGGGAGCGATGCCGAGGCTGGCTGCGACGGCGGCGGCAAGGAAAATGGTCTTCATGGCATGGACTCCTGCGGGGCGGGTTCCGCCCCGGTTACGGCGGCGTCGTTCGGTCAGAAGCGCGTCGTCGGCCACAGGTATGGGCACGGCGAAACAGGCCCGTTAGCGGGCCAGCCGTCATGATATTCATGCGCAGGAGTATGAAGCGCCGCCGCAAGCGGGCTGGCCCGGCGCGGGTCGTCGCGCGAACGGATGGTGTCATCAGGCCGGGCGGCTACTCGCCCAGCAGGTGCAGCACCACTTCGCGGCGGTGCGGGCGGCGGCGGTGCTCGAACAGGTACACGCCCTGCCAGGTGCCCAGCACCGGGACGCCGCCCGCCACCGGGATCGTCAGTTGCGTATGGGTCAGCATGGCGCGCAGGTGGGCCGGCATGTCATCCGGCCCTTCCTCGTCGTGGACGTAGCGCGCGGGGTCCTCGGGCACCAGCGCCTCGAAGAAGCGGGCGATGTCCTCCCGCACGGCCGGGGCGGCGTTCTCCTGCACGGTCAGCGAGGCCGAGGTGTGGCGGCACCACAGCGTGAGCAGGCCGGTCCCAATGTCTTGGGCCGCGGTCCAAGCGAGGATGTCGCGGGTGATCTCGACCAGGCCCTTGCCGCGCGTCGGGATGACCAGCTGGTGCAGCGCCTGGCGCATCGGCGGCCGAGGGGGTGGGGTGTCCGTCACCGCTCGCCGCGCCTAACCCTTGGCGGAGGCTTTGGCCTCGTGCTTGGCGGCGCGTGCCGCTTCCTCTGCCGCGGCCTCGGCTTTCCGGTCCGCAACTTCCTGGGCGTGGTGGCGGTACTGGTCCAGCGCCTGCAGCGCGTGCCGGTTCGCGACCGCCTCGGCCTCCGCCGCGGTGGTGGCCAGGTGCTCGGACTTTTCGAAGTTGCCCGACGCGCAGTGCTTTGCCGCCTCGTGGTGCATCTTGGCCGCCACCTCGAATTGGTGGGCGGCGTCCTCGTGGTGCTTGGCCGTGGCTGCTTTGATGTCGTCCATCGCGATGTCCTCCAAATGGTCGGGCAAATGGTCGGGTCGGTCGCCCGGCCCCGTGCGCCGGCCAGCATATCTGCAAGCCGTTCCGTTGCCCACGCCGCCGGACGGTGGTTGGACTGGACGCGTTGAGGGAACCGGCCACGCACTAAAACGTGTTTTACCTGCCCAGGCGCAATCATGGCATTGGCGAGTGAATGCCTTTCACATAGGAGAAGGCCTCATCGTCGTGCCCTATGTCACGGCACCAAGATGGCGTCGCGGCCCGAAAGGCAGGCTGCTGGCCGACGTGGGCGAGTTCCGCTTGGAGGCTTACGGCGGCCCTGGACGGTTGCGGACGGCCCGGTACACCGTGCTGCGGCGGCAGTACGGGCAGGGCAGCCTGTTTGCCTTGGTCGCGTCCGGCGCGGCGCCCGGCCTGTTCTCGGCGATGCGCGCCGCGGAGAAGGCCGCAAACCGGCTTCTTTGACGCGGCCTTCGCGCATCCTGCGCAGGACCGTGAAGGGCGTCGCGCGATGTTGAGGCTTGCGTTCCCCGCGAACTCGGCGACATCGTGGCGACAGTGGGACATAAGGGTCGAGCATGCTTGATTTCACGAACGGGATGAACTCCCCGGGCAGTGGCGGCAGCGGTCCATACGGCTCAAGAATGGACGCGATGAGCGCGTTGCTGGCCCGCAACTGGTGGGCCGTGGCGCTGCGCGGCGCGTTCGCCGTGCTTTTCGGCCTGGCAGCGCTGGTCCTGCCGTTCACCACGGTGGCCTCGCTCGTGCTGCTGTTCGCCGCCTACATGCTGGCCGACGGCGTGTTCGCCATCGTAGCCGGGGTCCGCGCCGCGGCGCGGCACGAGCGCTGGGGCCTGCTGATCCTGGAGGGGATCGTCAATCTGGCGGCGGGCGCGGCTGCCTTGCTGGTGCCGGGCTTGACGGTGCTGGTCGTCGTGACCCTGCTCGGCATCTGGTCGATCATCACCGGGGCGTTGATGCTGGCCGCGGCGTGGCGCCTGCACGGCGGGCACGGACGCTGGCTGCTGGCGTTGTCCGGCCTGGTTTCGCTGGCCTGGGGCGTTCTGCTGTGGATGTCACCCGTCGCGGGCGCGTTGGTGCTGACCTGGTGGCTGGGCGGCTACGCGCTGGTGTTCGGGGCGCTGCTGCTTGTGCTCGCGTTCAACCTGCGCGGACGACGAAACGGCTCACTGCCGACAGGGCGGGCCTTCTGACCACGCCGCTGCGTCGGGGCAAGGTTAGGGTCGGGCCACTCTAGCGGGTCCGGCAAGGCACCGGCGCGTCATGCGCCGGTGCCTTGCCGCTGTGACGACGGCTCCGCCTTATTGAGTGACGCCGCTGCGCGCTGCCGCGCTGCCGCTCTGCTGCCCGGTGTTGCCCTTGTAATCGAGCCAGACCTGGACCGGCTGCCCATCCTTTGTCGCGGAACCGCGCCAAACGCCGCCGCGGTCCTTGGTCAAGGCGCTGACCCCTTGGAAGCCGCTGCGCTCCAGCCGGCGCCGGGCTTGCGCTTGCGTGAAACTGCTGCTGCCGCGGGCCGGCTGCGGCGCGTTGGCGTCGGTCGTCGCGACCGCCTGGTTGCGGTCGCCGCTGGCGGCGGCGGTGCCGGAGTTGCGGCCCGCCAGCCCCGTGTTGGGCGTGGTGCCCGTGTTGGGGTTGACGCCGGACATCGGCGCGTTCGACGTGGCGCCCGGCGCCGTGTTGCCCGGCGTGGTGGCCGTGCCTTGGGCCATTGCCGTGCCGGCCAGCAGCGTTGCCGCCAGCGCGAGCGAGATGCGGGTCATGATGAGGTTCCTCGTGTCGTGGTTCGCATGGGAAATGCCGGGGAGAGCCGGGCGGCTCCCCCCTTGGCGTGGCTGATGGCGCTTCGGGCTACTTGCGCTCTGGGTTGGCGCCGCTGATGTTGGTGCCCAGCGTCTTGTCCACCGCGCGGCTCGCCATCGTGCCCGGCGGGTTGTTGCCGGTGCCGTCCGGGGCGTTGGCGCCCGGGTTGGCGCCGCTCGCATTGGTGTTCAGCGTCCGGTCAACGGAGGCTGCCGCGCCAGTTCCCGCGGCAGCGCCAGGGGTTTTGCCCGTGGTGGTCGTGCCCGTGGTCGTGGTGCCAGTGGTGGTCGTGCCGGCGGGCGCAGCGCCGACGCGGCCTGTGGTGCCATCCTCGACATCGACCTGGGTCTTGCGCACGGTGTCGCGGACGGTCTCGACCCGGTCCGCCGCCTCCTTGCGCACGCCGATCTCCTCGATAACGCGGGTTTCCTTGGCGACGACCGCCTCCTCGTTGGTGGCGCGCGCCTCGATGGTGCGTTCCTGGAACGCGGCCAGGTCGGCCGGGGTGGCGGCGCGGTCCACCGGGTGGCGCTCAACCGTGACGCGCTCCTGGTGCAGGGTCACGTTCTCCTCGACCGGCGTCTCGACGACATAGGAGCGGACGCGCACCCGGCCGCCCTCGACGGCGCGCTTGCCGACCACGAGCCGTTCCTCGACGACCTTGATCGTCTCGTCCGGGAGGGCAGTCGGCGCCGCGCCGGACGGGGCGCCGCGCATGGTGCCATGGGCGCTCGCGTCGTAGCCGGTCCAGCCGGACTTGCGCCACTCCGCCTCCTGGGCGTCCAGGTCCATGGCGCCGGCGTGCTCCAGGATGTCCGACGCGCGGTCGATCTGACCCTCGTCCAGCTTGACGTTCAGCAGCACGGCGCCGCGGCGCATTCCCTCTGCGTAAGCGTAGCGGTCCTCTTCCGGCAGCATCAGGTTCTTGAGCGAGGCGAAGAAGCCCTTTTCCTCGTAGGGGCGCGCCGGGTCGTAGCCGGCGTCGGTCACGCCGGTTCCGGGGCTCGTCTGGACCATCGAGCGGTTCAGGCCGAGCTCGCTCGTGAGCGCCTGCTCGGCGCGCTCAGCCTCGCCGCGGGTCTTGAACATGGCCGTCAAAGTACGTGTCGCCATTGGGTGTCTCCATTGAGTGTCGTTGTTGGGAACAAGCCACAGGCCGGCTTGGCCATGGGCCAAAACCGTCAGAGTTGGTGTCGCTGAAGCTGATCGCCTCCGTGCTTGATGTTAGAAGCCATTACACGCGAGACTCGTTTAGGTGCCGTGCGGGGAAGATCACGATCCCGTGTGCTACGCCGTCGCCACCGCGTCAGCCTTGTTGGCACCACGCAGGCCTGGCGCCTGCTCCGGCCCGGCCGTGGTGTCGCGCGCCGTCTGCTGCTCCGTTTCCGCGTTCAGCTCGGCGCCGATCAGCACGATGGTGGCGGAAAGCCAAATCCAGGTCAGGAAGCCGACCGCGGCGCCCAACGAGCCATACGTCTTGTCGTAGCTGCCGAAGTGGCTGACGTAGTAAGAAAAAGCAATTGAGCCGATCACCCAGGTCACGGCCGCGAAGCCGCCGCCCCAGCTGACCCACTGCCAGCGCGCCCGCTCCCGGCTCGGCCCGAACCGGTAGATGCAAGCGAGCAGGGCCGCGAGGGCGACCAGCATCAGCGGCCAGCGCAGGATGCGCAGCAGCGGGTCGGCGACGCCGCCCAAGCCCACGAAGTTCAGCACGACGGGCACGGCCACCACCGCCGTCATTGCCAGCAGCACGAACACGATGCCGCCCAGGGTGAATGCGAGCGTGACCGCCGTGCGGAGCAGGAAGCCGCGCTTCTCGGTTTCCGCGTAGACCACGTTCAGCGCGTCGAACAGGGCCTTGGTGCCCTGGTTCGCGCTCCACAAGGAGGTGGCCAAGCCGAGCAGGGCGGCGAAGCCCAGCGCCTTGTCGCCGTTCGCGGTGAGGCTGTGCACCTGGTCGCTGATGATCTGCATGCCGCCGCCGGGCACCACGCCGGACAGGGTATCCAATTGGTCGGAGATGGTGGCCGGGTCGGCGATGAGGCCGTAAAGCGAAACGGTCGCGGCCAGGGCGGGAAACAAGGCCAGCAGGGCATAGAAGGTGATGGCGGCCGCCTCGGTCAGCAACCGGTCGCTGGACACCTTGGCAGCCACCCGTTTCGCGATGGCCCACCAGCCGCGGGCCGGGATCTCCGACGGCTTGGCGGCGTCGTGCCCGGGCGGGGCTGGTCCGCCGCCGCCCGGCTGTCCCGTTGTTTCGGACGGCCTGCCGGCGGTTGAAGTCGGCGTCTCTGCCCGGCCCGGCGCCCGGCCCGAAAAGGCCGTAACCGAAAGGCTGGCCACGGCCAGAGCGGTGAACAGCATGGAGACGGGGTCGCGTTTCATGGCTCGATGCCCTCCCGTTCACGTGCGCGGCGTTCCGACAGGCCCCATGCGGCACGGCGGCGGACGCTCAAAACGGAACCTTGCCGCGACACAACCGCCCGGGCCGCAGCGGGTTGCACCCTCGCGCGCAATGCTGCGTGAGCCGCGACCTAAGCAGGCATTCTTGGCTGGCGCACGAACGCCTGCTTGGGCGTCGTCGATAGACGCATCTTACCTGCCGCGCGTGACACGCTCTGCAGAACGATGCTTAGCGGCGCGGGCCGGCCTGCCGCGGCTTGTTTTCGAGCAGTTCGGGTTCAGGCGCCATTTTCAGCGCGACCTGCAGCAGGGCCGCGCGGACGGACACGTCGAGCCGCCGGTAGGCGCGCAGCAATGCCTCCTCGTCCCCGGCCAGCAAGCCCAGGCTGCCCTGCTCCTCTTCCAGGTACTCGGGCGGCACCGGCACGTCCGGGTCGAGGCCGACCAAATAGGACACCGAGGTCGCGAGCGCGTCCGCCAGCTTGACCAGGCGCTGGCCGCGCGGCGGCGGCAGCTTGCCGTCCAGCAACCGGTCGATGAAGTCGCCGGGAAGCCCGGCCGCCCGGGCCGCATACTCGGGCGACATGCCGAGGCGGTCGAGGCGCCCCTGGACCCGCTCCGCGAACTCGTCTGCCCCCTGGCCGGTTCCGCCGCCGCTCAAACCCGCATCCTTCCTGTCCCATGCCACGCGCCGCCCGAGCGGATGGCGTCCTCATCCAGATTTGTAGCCTCGGCGCATCCGGCCGCGATACCCGGGAGCAGAGCCCGCAAGCCGACCTCGGCCTCGACTCCCTTTCGATGATCGACGTCGCCTGCGCAGCCGAGGACGCCTTCGGCATCCGGGTGTCGGACGAGGATCTTGAACGCTTCGTGACGGTGGGCGACGCCGCGGATCACATCGAGCGGGCGAAGCTCACAGGGTAGCGTTGGGAACGCCTCAGTCCAGGCCGCCGAACCGCTTGGTGATGCTGTGCCCGGACCAGGGCGGCACGGTCACGGGGGCTGCCCGCACGACCGGGACGGCGGTGGCCTGCCGCTTGGGTGCTGCGGCCCGGCTTGGCGCGGCGCCGGCCGTCGCCACCGTGCTGCCGGTCAGCACGTGCGGGTCGCTGCAAGCGTCGAGGCCGAGATGGTCCTCCGTCCGTCCATCGTCGAAACCGCGGCGCAGGTCCGCCGGGCAACCCATGCTGTAGCCGATGCGCGCTTCGGCGTTGGGCAGCAGTTGGGAGCGCAGGCGGTTGGCCCCGAGGAACCCGGCGCCGGCCGGTCCGATCTGGACGCTGCGGATCGTCGCCCCGGCGTGGTTCACCACCGTGATCGCGTGCGCCTCCGCCCAGGCCGTGCCGGGCAACAGGGCGATGCCAAGCGGGGACACGGCAAGCAGGAGGGAGAGCGCGCGCACGGCCGGGGTTCCTTTGGTGGGGCCGACCCTTATACCATCGCGGGCTGGCCGGCTGCGATCTGTTTTCGTACGGCTGGGCCTTCTGATCCTATCGCGCAGGGGTTCACACCGCGAATCCAACCCAGCCGCGCCAAGGTCAATCGAC